>NZ_JALNTH010000021.1:0-125609 GCF_023161935.1 Pseudoalteromonas sp. 2CM28B | reverse complement strand
ACTATGATAATTTAAACGAGTCAGGTAAAGTGGCCTGACTTAAACAAACTGGTCTCCGATGAACTCGGGGCGATTCAGGCGTTGGTTTTTTAAGCTCATACATTTTCAGCCATTGCAATATAGCAATGCCGCCTGAGCTTGGTGGCGGTGAAGTAAGCACTTGGTAGCCATTCCAATTCGCTTTTATAGGAGTCCGCGATTTAGCACGATAACGTTTTAAATCATCTTGGTTAATGATCCCGCCATGTTGGTGCATAAATTTTGCAATAATTGCGGCAGTTTCACCTTGATAAAAGCCATCTTGACCCTCATCGCGAATGCGTTTGAGTGTGGCAGCTAGCTCTGGTTGTTTAAAAAGCGCACCTGCCGTAGCGGTTGCAAAATAACTGGCAAAGTTTACATTAATGTTTTTATTATTTAGATGTCCTATATAGTCCTCAATCAGCTGAGCCAACTTTTCAGGCACAACAAAGCCCTGCTCTGCTAATATTACTGCCGGTTGCACTAACGCTTTCCACGGTAACGTACCATGCTTTTTATGGGCTAACCACATTCCTGCGACACTGCCAGGCACGCCACTAGCGTGTATGCCGTAAATAGATTTATTTTCAATTACTTGCCCCTGCTCATCTAAATACATATCACGATGCGCGGCACTGGGCGCGGTTTCGCGGTAATCTATAAAATCACCTTTTCCATCTTTATGGATAAGCATAAACCCACCGCCACCAATATTACCCGCTTCGGGGAGCGTAACGGCTAATACAAACTGAGCAGCAATAGCGGCATCAACCGCGTTGCCGCCTTGCTCTAATACGGCTTTTGCAGCGTGCGCACTAAATGTGTCGGGCATCGCCACCGCACTTTGTTTAGCCGCTACATTAAAAAAGCCTACTTGTATTATTAAGACACTGCTAATAATTAGCTTGCGTGGTGAAAAAAGTGATCCCATCCCATATCCTTAGGTTATTTTTATACATTGATGGCAAACATTAATGCACAGTAACAAACACTAGGTCAATATTTATAGGTCGCATTTAAAGAGCCTAGGATTGTTGTTAGATTATCCACATGACTTTGAATAAAGCACGGCTGTTAAATTTGAGCCATCCTCTGTATGAATATAATAATGTTTAAGCTGCATACCGAGTTTTTTCATAACATTAATTGAGCCAACATTTGAGGTCAGTGCTGTAGCGCTAATTGCCTTTACTTGGCGTTGTTTTTCAAGCTCTGAACAAATAGCGCCTGCCGCTTCGATAGCATACCCTTTGCCCCAACTCGCTTGCTTAAACCGCCAGCCCACTTCAATATCACTAAAATCAGGCGTATCTGAAAAAAAGCCCATCGGCCGAACAAGCACCCATCCTATAAAGGTATTGCTTTCACGCAATGTTACTTGCCATAACCCCCACCCTTGTTGCTCATTACGATAAGCAAGCATTCTAGGAATACTGACTGTTTTTATCTCTTCAAGCGAAGTGGGTTTACCTTGTGTTAAATGTTGCATAACGGCTGGGTCTTGATCGAGCTCGTATAATTGCGGCCAATCATGTTCGTCCATTAATTTAAAACTTAATCGTGTTGTTACAGCTATGTTCATTTTCATTGTTGTATAGTTACCCCTGAAATATAATTTTCTCTAAAGGAGATAGTAAATGAAAAAATTAGCAGGTTTAGCTTTATTAGGCACTTTAATTACGTTAACTGGCTGTGAAGATGCCAACGAAGTAAAACAAGATGCAAAAGAAACAAGCGCTCAAGTGAAAGAAAAGCTTGATGAAACTTGGAATGAAGTAAAGGAAAAAACCAATGAGCTTAAAAATGATGAATCATTTAATGAGCTACTTGAAGAGAGTAAAGAAATGGGCTTAGACATGTACGATGACGGCAAAGAAGTAGCTGTTGATGCATGGATTAAAAGCAAAGAAGCGGCTGGCGAGCTGACTGAAAAAACCAAGCAAAAAGCACGTGAAATTGCCGCAGAAATTGAGCAGGCACGTAAAGAACATAAAGAAGGTTAATTATTTTTAACCATAAAAAAGGTAAGCCATGGCTTACCTTTTTTGTTTTACTTTTAAAGTAAATAGACTTTGGTAATCTCTGAATAGTAAAGTCATCAGTTCTTGCAATTGTGGTTCAAGTTCAATACATTGCGCTTTAGACTGACCTGCATTCTCAACGATAGTTACAAAGCCACCACACCCGCAGTTTGATCTGAGAATGGTAGTGCTAAGTCAGTGTAGTCGGTAACAAACATCGCAAGCATCATAGACACATTTTAATGTACTTGGCCTTTTAAACCAATTTCGTAGTTAACTGCTTTGGTTTCATCAAACGATACAAACTGATCTGGACCACCAAATGGGCGTGGAGGGAAACCGCCTGTTTGGTAACCTTTTTGAATTTGACCATATACATTCATGTTATTGCTGATTTGATACGATGCATTTACATCCCATGTTACAGCGTCAAACTCTGCACTTACGTACTTACGTTCAGCGAATGTTGGAAAAATCGCATCGGCATCTTTCTCATCTTTAGAGTAACGAAGGCCACCGCCAATTGTTAAATCATCCGTTAAGTCGTAACTACCGTTAATGTAAGCTGCGTATGAGTTTGTTTCTTGATTGATTTCAAAAAATCACGTTTACGAGCTGTAACTTCGATTTTTTCAAACGCGTCTTGTTTGGCAGTGGTTTTAGCTTCTTGTGCATTTACTGTGGTAGTAAGTGCAGCAATAATTGCTAGGCTTAACTGTGAGAGTTTGCGTAGTTTCAAAATTTTCTCCAAAGGATACCGCATAATTTAGTTATGCAAACTTATTGACTTAAGCAATAAGTTTTAGGCATAAAAAAAAGACGCCTAATAGCATCTTTCCTCTGGATGGGTATTGTGTTGCATATTTGTGAATAAATGTATAAGGTTTTCATTTTATAAACATATAGGTGCAAATTAATTATACTTTTGATTATTTTTGAATAACCTGTACTAAATAAAACCGCTTAGCTAGAAAGTGAGCGCGTTATCCGTACTGCGTTTGTGCGTACCTTAAATATTTACATACAAGCCTATCGTTATTCTATAAATAGCATCAATCTACATCCAGTTTAGTTTATTGAACTATACACTATGATTGATATTAACCAAAAATAGCAATATAGTATTAACAATACTTCTACGGACAGAAATTATGGATATTAAAAATACTCCAATACGCAATATAAAGTGCTTTAATAGTCCAGACTATACCTCACTCTTTTGTGTGGCAGCTAACTACAACATTTTATTAGTTAATTACCAAGCACTTAACGTAATAACAACCTACGACCTTATTAATCAATTTATGCAAGATAACGGCTACACAAACTTAGTTATATTTGATGTACCTAAAAATAGTGACGTATTAGCCTTAAAAGAATGGCCTAATTTAAAGGGGCTTTTTTATGAAAGTTCAGATGATTCACTTTTTCAACAGGGCCTCGAAGCCATTGAACAAGGAAAACTTTGGTTTCCACGCGATGTCACTGACAGCTGGATGAGACAAATGTTAGCCTCTGAACAGCAAACGGCCCTGCAATCAAGTAATCTCACTTGCAAAGAAATTAAAGTATTAAACTTACTTTTCTCCGGTCTACATTCCACCGCTATTGCAGATAGCCTATTTATAAGTGAAGCCACTGTAAGAGTACATCTACACAAGATTTACCAAAAAATATCTGTAAAAAACAAACAACAAGCATTGCTCTGGTGCCAAAAAAACTTAAGTAAAGTTAATAATTAAGTGGGCTTATTTGAAAACGAATAACATCTGAATATTCACCGGCTGCTTGGCGAGTGAAATCTTCCAACTGAATGCTAAGCGGAATGAAAAACTCAGACTGACCAGAATAAGCAAAGTTTAAATTTGAAGCCTTTGCTAAGTTAATTTCTTCTGAACCTAGCTGTAATGTATAGTTAATACCATATTTAGTACTAAACACTGTGTGTATTAAACGGCTTTTATTCTCTGAGGTTACATTCAGCTGGATATCGGTATTTGTCACAATTTGTAAGCTAGGTAACATAGTGTATTTTTCTGCAGGACGCAGCTCCCCTAAAAAAACAGTACTAGAAAAAGTGTTATAGCCTAATAAAGATAAGCTTGTGCGAGGTTGAATAGTTGTTTCTATTTCAATTTCTACTTCATCAAGACTTTGCTTGTTCTCATCATAAAGTTTCAACTGAAGTCTATCTGTATAGTACCCTGCTTTTACAGGGGTGCCTGCAGGGATCACTAACCTGATATCTACTGAATTATTGTTAAGTTTAACTTGATTGTTGGTTTTGCTTAACAACTGATTTTCTAAACGAATTTGGTAATTAATAAATTGAGAATTACCTTTAAGCGCCCCTTGGTTTTGCGAAGAAAGACTAAAATACAAGGTACAATCCGTCGTATTTATTGTATCTACTCGAATTGTTTTCTCTGCATCGTTTTGTGATTTTACGTGATAAAAAGATAAGTCATCAAACAAATATGCTATTTCACCAATACTCGCATCGCACTGAGCATTAACTCTATTTGCTATAGATAGTAAGACTATACTTATTGCTAAATACACAATTTTAATGTACATAAATTACCCCTTTTCTTTGCAACTGTTCACCATCACGCACATCTATTGAAAATGTAGTTTTATCTTTATTTTGTAAAGTTACCTTATAATGGCATGGAGCAAGCCCTGTTATTGCAAAACGGCCTCGCTTGTTCGTAAAAAAGGTATACTCTTTGTTCGTTACTTTATTTGGGCAAATAGCCTTTCCAACCACTAAAGCTAAGGGTGACTCGTCTCGATTACGAAGAGTCGCAATAACAGAAATATTTGCTGCAGTACCAATTATTGCTTTGTGCCCGGTTTTGTATTTTGGGTAAAAGCTAAGCATTCCAGAGCCGATATCATAACCTGGGGCTAGATCATCAATATCTACAGGAATGTTGATATTGTCATATGAGCTTAAATCATTAAGTAATATGGTTTTGAAGTCTCTATTATCAGCTCTATATTCATTTTCAACTCGGCCTAACGTAATTACTTTGTTTTCTAGGCTTTTATGAGCGTTAACCAAAGCAAAGCTATCGTATATAGGCTTTCCAAATGCCCATGTATCATCTGCAAAAGCTATGCTAGATGCAAGACTTACACGGCTTTGATGATAAGCAGAGCGCGCATTTAAATCTTTATAAAAACTTGCATGTTCAAGGTTAGCAGCAAAACGGTTTGCGTTATATTGCATGTTTAAATCAAAGATTGTTTTATTTAAATCATTACTTTCTAAGCCAGCACGCAAGTTCAACGCACCAACAAACCGCTGGTTACTATCTTGCGTAAACTCAAGTCTCGTTTTATCACGTCTAGATCGGTGCGATAGTTTAACCCTATGCTGATTATTAAATTTATAAGTAAATGATAAACTTACCCCCCACTCTCTCTCGCCTCTAAAATCATCCCATTGCGCTCCGGCAGTATACCTCCACTGGCTATTAGCTAAGTCGCCCGAAAAATTAATACCTAGAGATTTATCAAACTGAACGCTCTCATGATCACGGGAAATATTAGTAAAAAAAGAGGCTAATGTTCTATCGTTAACATAATAGCTATAACTCGCCTGCAGATAGTGCTCTTTATAGCGGTTATTGAACGTTTCTTGGTTCCTGAATCCGAGCGCTGTAAAATATTTTGAACTATATTCATAACCCAGCGTAAGCTCACTTCCTAAGTTACTCATGTTATAACTACTATAAACAGTACGATAGGCATACCCTTGATGCTCAGCGAAGCTAAAAGCCCCCTCAAAAGCTAGTTGACCTACCTTAGCTGCATAGATTTGTTTAATGCCTATTTGCTGAGCGTATTTATCCCCTTGTACTGTAACCCCAGCAGTCCAACTAGGTGTCAGACCATAGTCCAAATAAGCACTAAGAAAAGGATCATCTGGTTCATATTCGAGTTTATCGCCAGCGTTAGCAGGCACGCCTAAGTGAAGCTCATATTCAAGCTGCCCTTGTGCGAATAGGTCTAAACCAGTTGCAACATCAAAGTTTACATAGCGCACAACGCCAGCTATATCAGTAATTTTTAGAGAGATATTATTGCTGCCTTCGCTCAAAGGTATGTCATCTAAAGAATAAATACCCGCCACCAAATTAAGTCGCTGAATAATACGCTCCTCTACATATACCTCTACACTTGAGGGCGTTTGAAGAGTAAAACTACGCGAAGCGGTTGGCCTTATAGGCCTATCTGATAATAAAGAAAAATCATGTGCTATAGAAAAACCTAACAAGCGAGAGGAGTTTTGAAAATAACCGCCTGAACTAAAGTTATCCCCTAGAGAAAGGCGCATGCCTAAGCTAGGTAGATCATGAATTAATCTCGTTCCTTGGCGTTTTAAACTTGATGAGGCCGGCTGCGATACTTTACTATATTCATATTCATTCTCTAACACCCACCCTTGCCAACTAGCGACGATTTCTGAGCGTAGTGCATATTGCTCTTGAACTTGCTGCTGCTCCTTATCGTTCTGATGAACGTAGCTTGCATAAGCGTTAACAAAGCCACTTGCGTTAGCAGGTTCAATTGCTTTTAACTTTTTCCTTCTTTTTTGTGCACTTAATTTCTGTGGGCGAGTAAGCTCTATGGGAACAACAACGTCCAAACTAAAATCGCTCATATCAAACACAACACTAAAACCCAGTTCCCTTAATGAAGATACCGCTAAAGTATTGCCTTTTAATACCTTAAATAGCTCGCTCTCTTTTTCTTCAAGTAAAATTTCGCGAAGATACGGCTCTAGTTCGTTCCACTGTAAAAAAAGGGCATCGTCTTTATCAACTTTAAGTGAGACTTGACCTATTGGACTTTTATTTAATTGAACTGACACATTAAGTTCAATTGTCCTACTAGAAGGATTTATTTTTGCTAACACGTTAAGTGGTAAAAAAAATATAGCGAAGAGGAACACTGCTGAAGTTTTCATTGCACTAAATCTAAACTTAAATGCTCTACCTCACGGCTCTCAATATTTTCAGGTAGCTTAACTTTTATGGTCTGTGTGGCATAAGGTGCAAAAAAAACATCGTACCCCTTCTCCAATAAAGCGTGTTTTTCAAAAATAGTTACAACGGATTTATTTGTAGTTACTTTAACTTTATAGTCACTGAGTCGCGCAGCCCCCTCTCCTTCATTTTTGATTTGGGCTAAAAGCTCCCCTTTTTCTAGTTTAGAAGTCAGTATTTTTAAGTTAGGTGAATATATATCCCTGTTTACGTGAACAACTAAATTTACATTCATTAATATTTTAAGTTGTGAGGTATCACTACCAATATTAGAAGCCAAAGGCTGCTCAACTAAACTGACTTGATAACTTTTATCATGTTTCGGAAGCTTCTCTGCAACCCACCTAAATTGAATTTTCTGGCCTTGCCCCTCTTGTAAAAATAAAGAGGGAGGAAAGACCCATAATGGAGAATCTTCCAGCTTTTTTAACGATGAGCTCGATTCAGAAAAATTAATTTCAAACACTTCAATATCAAATGCAATCTCTCTAGGTAATTGATTGTAAATAAAACTAGAAGGTATTTTTGAGGGTTGATCCGGTGATAATGTGATCACCATAGGTGTCACTTCCAGAGCCGCTACCGAAATAGAAATATTACATATTAGTATCATTAAACATCGGGAGAACCACTGAACATAAAACATTAGAATATAACCTCTAACTCACTATCAGCAGCTTGAAACTCTTTTGGTATTGAAATTGAAATATTGCTTTTTGAATTTGGAAGTAAAATTTTACCTGATAGGGCTCTACTTAGATCCATTCCTTCTAAAGTTAACACTTTATCCTTAGATTTAATATTCCACTGAGCTTTAGAAAGGCGTACATATTTATTCCCTTGGTTTTCTAACGACACACCCCATTGATTTTCTGCTAATTGTTTTTTCTCTTTTATTATTAGGTTAGCTTTAGCATTATCGGGAACAACGTTAAAGAGCGTTCTAAAACTAAGTGACATACCAACACCAGATTGGGCACTATTGTTCAAATCAACCGACACTTGCTCTACAGTGATTCTATAAGACTTAGAGTGCTCAATTATAGGCTCACCAATATAACGAACAATGACCGATTGACTACTCCCTGGTGGGATAATCGTAGTCATAGGAATAATTAAGAAATCTTCTTCGTTAATCTCTAAAGACTCAACACCCGTATCACTTATACTCATATTAAAGGCAGAAACATCAATTGTTAGCGGTTTATCCGATGGGTTTATGATTCGAAGTGTTTGTTGTGATTGGCTCCCCTGAGCGCTGAGATCGGCTACCATAGGCCTGACTTGAAAGGCATTAACTGAAAATGAAAACAAACAAAATATAAATATAAGTAAAATATGCATAGAATTCCCTCCTAAATAAAGGCAGTGGATAACCACTGCCTTTTGATTTAACTTTAATTTGCCGTAACAGTCAGCATTAGCGTATCAGCATACGTACCTGCGTATACCGGTGTCTGAGTTACTTCTAAGTCAATCATTCCTGCGACGCCTGTCGTTGCTAATGTGTTACTTCCACCATTGCTTTGAAAAGCACTCTGATCATTGATGCCATCTTCAGCTGACAAAGTAAAGTCATAAGGACCTGCTGTTAAATGAGCAGTGTATCCTACACCTCTATCTTCGTGATCAGCGTTTTGAAGGTGTCCCTCAGAAGTAGTTAAAGTAAGTGTTGCACCATCCACATCATTACATTTCAAGTCAAAATTAACTGTTTTTGTATTCCCTAACGCAAGAGCTGGAAAGTAGTGTGTTGTTGCAATATTGCTTACTTCACATACAGACTCAACGGCACCACCTACATTTAAGTTTTCTGCTAGTGCTGAACCTGAAGATAGTGCTGCGATTGCTGAAATTACGATTAGTTTATTCATTGTTATATTCCTTATCCATGTGACATATAGTTTGTTTTGTTAAATAAATGTGCGTTTAAAGCACGCCACCCGATACTACTGATGGTGTCATTTCTATGCGGATCACATCCTGGTAGCTTCCTGCATATATTAAGGGTTCATCAAGAGTTAACTGAATTTCAGCAATGCTATTAAATAAGATATCATCAATATTAAAGCTATATGTCGATTTGGTTGCCTGTGCCGATACAGACACACTTTTGTTGGCACCTTCCAATGACCAGTTAATATTATATGAACTTATTCTACTGCTTTGCTCATGACTCAAACCGCCATTAATTGACTGCATTGATATTCGCATTGGCGAATTACAGTTAATCTCTAATGAAGTATTAGCAACGCCATTAGAAGAAAACTCTAGATTAGTATTTTGTGAGGTAAATTCACACACTGGAGAAATATGCCCCACCAATGTAATACTTACTTCATCGTTACTATATGCATTGGATGCAAAGCAACATAATACTAACCATGTTAGTCTCTTCATCACTGTCACTTCCTTTGAACTACCTTGCTAATACAGTGGTAATGTTAAGCTAAAATTCAGGTTTAGGAAGTTGTTATTTGATTACGAAACAAGGAGTAAGACTAAATACACTGTAACTAAGCATACCGTTTGGTATAAACATTTAAGTTATTCTTAGCCGATAATGGTCGCCTTTTAATTTTCACCACTTTGTTATAATCCGCTAAAGCGCTATGTTTAATGTTTATAAACAGGAAAAACATAAGATAAATCAGAAATGAACAATCATCTAAACAGCACTTACTATTTTATAAATTATGAACTAAACAACTTTAATAAATTCAAATGATTTTGAACTTCAATTAAATCAAAAGCTTTAACTACGAAAACCTTAAAACTAACAATTGTAAACTTTAATATAAACTAAATGCTTACTTCTTTTTTTACTAACTAGCTAAGGTTATTAGATAAATATTAAAATCATTTCTATAACCCTCCTAAAATCAACATTTAAATAACAAATAGGAAATACATATGAAAAAGCTATCTGTAGCAGTAGCAATATGTGCCGCACTTGCATCTAGTTACACAAACGCTGAAGTTCGTATAAATGGATTTGCTTCTATAGTGGGTGGAAAGAGTCTAGACAGTGATCAAACCTTATACGGGTATGACGATGAAATCTCATTTAAAAACGAGAGTAAGTTCGCTTTGCAACTCTCAGCTGACCTTCCAGCAAAGCTTATAACGGCCAAAAGAGCTGCATCTTTGTCGCAGAGCCAAAGCGCTGTTTAACGCAGCAGAGAAAGCTTAGGCTACCGTGAGCTATGTAAAAACTTACGCAAAGAAGGTTTTAAAATAACACGCTACAAAACGCGAAAGTTAATGGCGAAGCTCAGTTTAGTGGTTAAACAACGAGTAGCTTATAAAGTAACAACTAAGCGTAAACACTCTGATGCAGTTGCAGATAATTTGCTTAACCAAAACTTTAACCCGGTAGCATCCAATCAGATTTGGGCTGGCGACGTGACATACCTGAAAACTGGCGAAGGCTAGATGTACCTTGTTGTTGTAATGGATTTATATTCTCGCCGAATTGTTGGCTGGCATATTGATAAACGTATGACGACTGATTTAGTAATGAGACTAGGGCTTGTAACCTAAGAAAACCAACCAAAGGCTTGGTATTTCATTCTGATAGAGGGTCTCAGTATACAATTAAGCGATATCGCAACCTATTAAAGCATTATGGCATGCGAGCAAGCATGGATGATGTGGGGGCGTGTTGGGATAACACTGTTGTTGAAAGGTTCTTTGGCGGCTTGGAACATGATTGGTTGTTAAAAGTGGCTCAGCCAACGCGTGAGCACATGAAAAATGTCGTTACTGAATATATGAAATAATACAATCTGGAAAGCCTGCACTTAGCTAGTAACGATCAGCCACCAGTAGGGTATGAAAATTCTTTAAAAAAAGTGTCCGGCTGGAGTTGAATAGAACACTAAGCGAGTTGAGTTTTCTATTAGTGCTTCACACACCGCGATTACTTCAAGTACAGTTTTTTCAAAAGGGCCATAAAGGAGTTGAACTTGATTGATACTTGGCCAATTTCATCCTCTGAATTTACGCGCAGATTAGTGCTCAGTGATCCTTTACCATTTGCCAGTAAACTGAGGTTATTCGCGGTATCACTTGCTAATAGCCATAAAATTAACGACACAATAGATACTACCAGCATCAATGTGAGTGCCTGATCTGAGCGCTCTTTAGTACTTGCAACCAACTTAAAAAAGTGAGCATCTGCTTTTGCCTGAGCTACTTTAAATTTTTCAAGCACATCATTGTACAGCGATGCTTTTCTTTGCGCCTGTTGCTGGATTTTACTAAAGTCGGCCGTACCATTTACCATACCGTTTGCAATATTTGATGATATTTTTTCGTAATATGCTAACTGAACTTTTGTGTCACTATGAATATACGAAGCGTTTATTTGCTCAACCGCACTTATGTTGCTGATTAATGTGTTGTATATATTAACAGCTTTCTCTATTAACTCTTGCTCGTCAAATGTAACGGCTGCGTATAGAGCTCATCGAGTTTTCCGACAGGCTAACATTAGCAGAAGTAAGCTTAACAACTTGATAGGAAAGCTTTTCCATTTCATCAAGTGCAGCCCTATTATCATTCATTGCAAAGTAATTGATTAAAACAATTACTAAAAATGCGACTACAGCGATACTGGTCATAGCATGAATTTCTTACTTATGCTGAGGTTTTTAAAAGAGAAACCTGAAGCTATACTCATTTACTCCGTTTAATTATCTATAGTTATTATCGGCTTAAGATGCAGAAATGTTAACTTTAGACGCTTTTTATACATAAAGTTAAATACCGTAACATTCGTTCGTAAACACTAACAACTGAAATATAGAGTGTTCTACTCAATGATCAACATTACTCCTAAAAGAGTTGTTTAATATTTTAAATTTTAGGCACAAAAAAACCAGTAACATTGCTGTTACTGGTTTTTGTATTTGGTGCGGATGGGGGGACTTGAACCCCCACGCCCGAAAGCACTACCCCCTCAAGGTAGCGTGTCTACCAATTCCACCACATCCGCATTTTTTAAGCTATTGCTTAGTGCTAAGTCAGCATGTTTATTTGAGGGAAATAAACAACTTAACGATTTAAAACTAAATTAATTTGGTACGTCAGAGCTTTGCTCTTTAGTTGATGTTACTGGCACATCTTCTTCAATTGGAGTCACTGTTTCAACAGCTGGAGCCGCTTCTAGGTTTTCCCATTCGTCAGTCTTTTTAATTTGACCGGCAGTTAGGTTACCTAACACAATACTAAGCACAAAAAAGATTGTAGCTAGTACCGTTGTTGTTTTCGTCATGAAATTTCCAGCCCCAGAAGAACCGAAAACTGTAGACGATGCGCCGGCACCAAATGATGACCCCATGTCAGCACCTTTACCTTGTTGGATCAAAACCATACCAACAAGCGCTAAAGCTACAATTAAATACACTACTAATAAAATTTCGTACATCTTATACGGTCCCTTTTGCACTATTGCAGATAGCAGTAAATGATTCTGCTTTTAAACTTGCGCCTCCAATTAGGCCGCCGTCTATATCTGTTTGCGCAAATAATAATTCGCTATTTTTTTCATTAACGCTACCACCATATAAGATGGTTAGCCCTTGTGCTAAATCGCTATCTAGTTCAGCAATTTTGTCACGGATAAATTTGTGAACGCTTTGTGCCTGTTCAGGCGATGCAGTCTTACCTGTGCCTATAGCCCAAACGGGCTCATATGCTATCACAGATTCTTTTAGTGCTGCTACACCTAATTTATTAATTACTGCGTCAATCTGCGCAGCAACTACTTGTTCTGTTTGACCGCTTTCTTGCTCTGTTTCGCTTTCGCCAACACATAAAATAGGCGTTAGACCTACTTGTTGCGCGCGAGCAAATTTTGCAGCAACGGTATCATTGCTTTCTTTATATATACTGCGTCGTTCAGAGTGACCAACCAGTACATATTTCGCACCTAGCTGCTTAATTAGCTCTGCATCTACTTCACCAGTAAACGCACCTGGGGTATTCTCAGACACTGTTTGCGTGCCTGTTGTTACACCACTTGCAATCATTGCTGGGACTAGAGGAAACGGAGGAAATAAAACAATGTTTACTTCAGAAGATTTAACATCGTTAATAGCATCAGACAGTTGTTGAACGAGTTCTAATGAACCATTCATTTTCCAGTTGCCTGCGACCATCGCTTTGCGTGCTGCCATTTTTCCACTCCACATTAGAAAGCGGGCGAGATATTAACTCGACTCGCCCAAAGTTACAAGAGGTTATTGTTATCAATCAGTTTGTTTGCTCATAGATTCGACAACCGCTGCTATTTTCTGTGCACTATCAATTACTATTTTTTCTTGCTCAGCTTCAACCATTACTCGTACTACAGGCTCAGTGCCTGATTTACGCAGTAATACGCGCCCTTTATCTGCTAAGCTTTGCTCTACTTCAGCAACTGCGGCAAGCACCTCTGGAGCTTGGGTCGGATCAGTACCGGCAGTGTAACGTACGTTAATCATTTTCATTGGATACTTAGTAAAACCGGCTCCTAAGTCTTGAAGTGTACGGTTTTGTGCTACCATAGCCGCAAGTACTTGTAAGCTTGAGATGATGCCATCACCCGTGCTGATTAAATCTAGATTCAACACATGCCCTGAGCTTTCACCGCCAATTTTCCAGCCTTTTTGCTGCAGCAGTTCCATCACATAACGATCACCGACTTTACTGCGAGCAAAAGCAATGTTTTTTGCTTTTAATGCATTTTCAAGTCCCATATTCGACATAACCGTGCCAACAACACCACCGCCTAAATTGTCATCTTGTGCAGCTTGGCAAGCAATAATATAAACCAAATCATCACCGTCGAATACGCGGCCATTATGATCAACCATCATCACACGGTCGCCGTCGCCATCATAGGCGATACCGACATCAGCTTTGTGTTCAAGTACTTTACGCTTTAATGTGTCAACATGGGTTGCGCCACATTCATGGTTAATGTTTACACCGTTTGGCTCACATGCATGGGTGATCACCTCTGCACCAAGCTCTCGCATTACAGAAGGAGCAATATGGTATGTAGCACCATTAGCACAATCTAAAACAATTTTAATTCCTTCAAGGGATAACCCTTGTGGAAACTGGCTTTTACAAAATTCAATATAACGGCCATCAGCGCTAGATAAACGTGTTGCTTTACCTAACTTGTCAGAAGCAACACAGGTCATAGGCTCGTCAAGCATCGCTTCAATTTGTAACTCTACCTCATCATCTAACTTTAAACCTTGGCCATTGAAAAACTTAATGCCGTTATCATAATAAGGATTATGTGATGCGCTGATCACTATCCCCGCTTCAGCGCGAAACGTTTGCGCTAAATAAGCAACTGCAGGCGTTGGCATGGGCCCTAAAAGAATAACATCAATACCTGCTGCAATTAATCCAGCCTCTAGGGCAGTCTCCAGCATGTAACCTGAAATACGAGTGTCTTTACCTATAATGACTTTTTTAGTGCCATGAAGTGAGAGTACACGCCCTGCGGCCCAACCCAATTTCATCGCAAACTCTGGGTTAATAGGACCTTGACCTACTAAACCACGCACACCGTCCGTGCCAAAATATTTTCTTTCTTTCATTTAAAGTACTCCTTGTTTGCAGGCTTGATATACGCCAAGCACATCTGCGGTTTCTTTTACATCATGCACACGAATAATGTGTACACCGTTTTGTGCGGCGATCAGTGCTCCAGCTAAACTGCCTGCCAATCTATCGTCTGTGTCTCTATTTAA
Source organism: Pseudoalteromonas sp. 2CM28B (assembly GCF_023161935.1). Lineage (NCBI taxonomy): Bacteria > Pseudomonadati > Pseudomonadota > Gammaproteobacteria > Alteromonadales > Pseudoalteromonadaceae > Pseudoalteromonas > Pseudoalteromonas sp. 2CM28B. The sequence goes on along the minus strand of NZ_JALNTH010000021.1, from coordinate 110,753 downwards.
TAATTTACCAATCATTGACTTACGCGATAATCCCGCGAGCAAAGGAAGTCCCAATTTTGCATAATCGTTAAATTGAGCCAATATTTGATAATTATGCTTTAGTGTTTTTCCAAAACCAAAACCAGGATCTAAAATTAACTGGCTTTGTTTAATGCCAGCAGCTTCACATGCGGCTATTCGCTGGCTAAAAAAATCATTTATCTCACCCGCTAAGTCATTATAGTGAGGAGCGTGCTGCATACTACGAGGTTGTCCTTGCATATGCATTAAGCACACTGCTACCTCAGGAAACTGTGCAACCACATCGATTGCGCCGGGCTCTTGCAATGCCCGTACATCGTTGACAATATCAGCACCGGCTTCAATCGCTTGGCGCATCACCTCGGCTTTACTGGTATCGATTGAAATAACGCAGTCACTTTGCTCACGAATAGCTTTAATAATAGGAATAACACGCTTTAACTCATCTTCAAGGCTAACATCAGGTGCGCCTGGGCGTGTTGACTCGCCACCGATATCTAAAATGGTCGCACCATCATCAAGTAATTGCATCGCATGACTCAGCGCGGCAGTTGTATTTAAGAACTGACCGCCATCAGAAAATGAATCAGGGGTAACATTCACGATCCCCATAATTACAGGCTCTGCAAAATCAAGCGTTCGGCCGCGCGCAAGGTTAATTTTATTATTCATCGCTAACCTTAATATGTGATAATTTTAGTTATTAACATCAAACTGATACAAAAAAGCCCCGAACTTCGGGGCTTTTGGATACGTTATTTTAACGATTATTCAGCTTTATCATCAAGGTTTGTTTCATCTTTTTTAGATTCATCAGCTGGTTTTTGTACTTCATCAACTGGTTTGTCTTTAGAAACACCTTTTTTTTCTGGTTTAGCTTCATGACGGTCATGCGCATCACGTGGTTCACGTACTGGCTGACGAGCCATTAAATCATCAATTTGCTTCGCATCAATGGTTTCATACTTCATTAGTGCATCTTTCATTGCATGCAGAATATCAATGTTTTCTTTCAATATTGATTCTGCACGTTGATAGTTGCGGTCTGAGAATAAACGCACTTCTGAATCGATTACTTTCGCCGTCTCATCAGACATGCTCATAGAGCGACCACCGCCGCCACCCATGTACATCTCGTTTTGATCTTCAGCGTAAAGTAACGGACCTAGTTTTTCACTCAAGCCCCACTGCGTTACCATTTTACGTGCAATATCTGTAGCACGTTCGATGTCGTTACTCGCACCCGTTGTTACTTTGTCTTCACCATAGATAAGTGCTTCAGCAATTCGGCCACCGTAAAGACTTGAAATCATTGATTCTAAAAGCTCTTTAGAGTGACTAACACGATCTTGTTCTGGTAAATACATAGTCACACCAAGCGCTCGGCCACGTGGGATAATAGATACTTTATAAACTGGGTCGTGCTCTGGCACCATACGGCCAACAATAGCATGGCCCGCTTCATGATACGCCGTCATTTCTTTCTCTTGCTCACTCATCACCATGGTCTTGCGCTCAGCACCCATCATGATTTTATCTTTAGCAGCATCAAATTCAGCCATACTTACAACACGTTTATTACCACGTGCGGCATAAAGTGCAGCTTCGTTTACAAGGTTTGCTAAATCAGCACCAGAGAAACCAGGCGTACCACGCGCAATTACTGCCGCTTCTACGTTATCGCCTAATGGCACTTTACGCATATGTACTTTAAGGATTTGCTCACGTCCACGAATATCAGGCAAGCCAACCACTACTTGACGGTCAAAACGACCAGGACGAAGTAATGCAGGGTCTAGTACGTCAGGGCGGTTAGTTGCCGCTATTACGATAATACCTTCGTTACCTTCAAAACCATCCATTTCGACAAGCATTTGGTTTAGTGTTTGTTCACGCTCGTCGTGGCCGCCCCCCATACCAGCGCCACGTTTACGCCCTACCGCATCAATTTCATCGATAAAAATTATACAAGGAGCTGCTTTTTTAGCTTGTTCGAACATGTCACGTACACGTGATGCACCTACACCTACAAACATTTCAACAAAGTCAGAACCCGAAATAGTAAAGAACGGTACTTTTGCTTCACCAGCAACAGCCTTAGCAAGTAATGTTTTACCTGTACCTGGAGGACCGACCATAAGTACGCCTTTAGGAATACTACCGCCTAATTTCTGAAACTTAGAAGGGTCACGTAAAAAGTCCACCAGCTCGGTTACATCGTCTTTGGCTTCATCACAGCCAGCTACATCAGCAAAGGTCGTTTTGACTTGATCTTCACTCATTAAGCGGGCTTTACTTTTACCAAATGACATGGCGCCTTTGCCACCGCCACCTTGCATTTGACGCATGAAGAAAATCCACACACCAATAAGCAGGATCATAGGGAACCAAGAAATAAAAATGCTTGCTAAAAACGATTGTTCTTCAGGTTTAACACCTTTAACGTTCACATCACTTTTTAACAAATCATTCAAAATGTCTTTGTCATAAATAGGCATAATGGTTTGAAAACGCTCGCCACTATTTTTTATGCCAGTAATTGTGCCACTAGTACTTTCGATAGACACTTCTTGTATAGAGCCGCTACGGGCGTCTTTTACAAATTGACTGTAACTTGTTTGACGATCAACTTGATCGCCGCCATTAAAGCTCTGAAATACTGACATAAGCACTACTGCAATAACCAGCCAGAGTATTAGATTTTTCGCCATATCGCTCAAGGGGTTAACCTCTTGTATCCAATTAATTTAAATTCAACTAAACGCCAAGCAACTGTACTACAGTTTGTATCCAGTCGCTACTATATATACTTCCCGAGAACGGGGACGCGAGGCATCCGGTTTACGTATCTTCACTGCTTTAAAACTATTACGTACATCTTGCAAATATTGATCAAAGCCTTCACCTTGGAATACTTTAACAATAAACGCGCCATTTTTCTTTAAAACTTGGTTGCACATATCAAGTGCAAGCTCAACCAAGTACATGCTACCTGCCTGATCAACCGAGTTATTGCCACTCATGTTAGGTGCCATATCAGACAATACCACATCTACATTTTTACCATCAATACGTTTTAACAATGCATCAAGTACCGCTTCTTCACGAAAATCGCCTTGTAAAAAGTCAACGCCCGCTAAAGAGTCCATAGGTAAAATATCACACGCAACCACTTGGCCTTTGTCACCCACTTTTTCAGCTAAGTATTGTGACCAACTCCCTGGGGCTGCGCCTAAATCAACAACGGTCATCGCTGGGCGCAATAACTTATCTTTGTTTTGGATTTCGTCTAATTTGAAAACAGCTCGAGAGCGCCAGCCTTTTTTTTGCGCTTCTTGAACATATTTATCATCAAAATGTTCTTTAAGCCAACGTTGTGAACTGGCTGACTGTTTTTTATTTGTCATAAATTAACACGCAACTAATTAGTAATATTCTCTAGATGGCGTTAGAATACCCTTAATTCAAGCCATATTCAGCAAAATTTGTAATATCATGACATTATCAAACAAACAAAAGCAGTTTTTAAAAGGTCAGGCGCATAGCCTTAAGCCTGTAGTTTTACTAGGTTCTAACGGTTTAACCGAAGGCGTAGTAGTTGAAATCCAAAGCGCACTAGAAATTCACGAATTAATTAAAGTGAAGGTGCCAACAGACGATCGTGAAACCAAAAAGCTTATTTTTGATGCCATTGTTCGCGAAACAGGGGCTACTAAATTACAGACTATCGGTCATACGATTGTGCTTTATCGTCAAAGCCCTGAGAAAAAAATTCAATTACCTCGTGGCTAATAAGGCCATTTAAAGGTAAAACAAAAAAACCAGCCATTGCTGGTTTTTTTATGCCTGCTTAAAAACCCATTGTCAGCGTTTTAACTTCATAACTATTATTTTCTAGTTTACTCACTAAATAATAATGCCCGTACTGACTCTCATCCATACTTTCAATAGCTTGGTTACTCAATAATGAAGCCAACTGCGGTGTGGTATTACTATGCCCTATTACTACCACAACGCCATTTTGTGCTAATAATTGTTTTTTCAATGTCATTAGATCAGCAGCATCATAGGTAATAACTTTAATATTATAATACGCGGCTAATGGCGCTGCCGTGCTTAGGGTGCGGTTATAGTTACTGCTGAATAACGTTATGTTTGGGTAAGTGTTAACTAACGAAACCAAGTGCTTAGCACGCGCTTGGCCTTGGGCAGTTAGAAATGGATTTTCCCCTGTTTGTTTTTCGCTATGTCGAAACAAGTAAACCTGTTCAGGGGCAGAAAAGGCGGGTTGGCAAATAAATAATAATGCTATCAACAATGTTTTTATGTGGGCGTTCATTATTGCTTCTCTCGTTTATATACTAATAGGCGATTTATAAACTCAGTTGTAAGCTCATTTATGAGTCCAGTTTCTGCATTTAAAATTAAGCTAAAGCCAACATTTAAGTGTGGAAACACAACCAAATCACTGCGATAACCTTGCACCCAACCACTGTGGTAATAAAGCGTTTCATCATCATAATCATACACACGCCAGCCTAGCCCATAGTAGGCTTCGTTCATGTGCTCTCGCCATACTCGTCTGTAGCGTTCTTTTTTAGTATGTGTATAAGGGCGCGTTTGCGTGATCAATGCATCTAAGGATAATACCGATGGATATTGCCCTAATTGCGCATTTAACCAAATAGCCATATCTGAAGCACTGGCGTTTACCCCAGCTGCCGGAGCGACTTTATAATAATTCTTTTTTAAACGGGCACTGTACCAACGCTTTTTCCCACGCACATGAGGGTGTGCGTAGTTACTATCTTGCACCATGGCGTCGTAGCCTAAGCTTGCATCGTTCATTTTTAGAGGGATAAAAAATGCATCATTGAGCCACTGAGTATAAGTTTTGTTGGTGCTTTTTAAAATCACGTCATCAATTAAACTAAACATGACATTTTGATAGCCATAACAGTCACCGGGTTCGCATATGGGTTTTACACTTAATAGCTTTTCTACAATATCGCTATACCCCATTCGCGATTCGATTAAATTATCGTATGCATTCGGTACTAGCCCACTAGAATGGCTTAAAATATGAAAAACCTTTAAATCATCTTTGTAGTCGGTTTGTTTAAATTCAGGAATGTAATGACTAACAGGAAAATACAAATTAAGTTGTTCTTCATTTGCAAGTTTTGCCGCTAACGACCCTGCAAACGTTTTAGATACTGAGGCCAAACGAAACCGAGTGTGTGGATTAATTTTTTGCCCACTGCGCACTTTGGTATGCCCCATAGTATGTATATAATCACGCGCTTGTGCGTTGACGATGGAAAGCGCTCCGCCCGGAATCTTTTTTACTTTTAGTTTTTTTTCTACGTAGCGTCCATAATTTTTAACAAAAGCTTCCCAGTCAGGATCTGTGCTTGCGCTTGCCTGTAAATGCGTCCCTAAAATACATAAAGCAAAAAAATAAAAGGGTAAGGAGTTAAAATACTTCATTCTTAGCTAATTTTTCTTTTTTAGTCATAATCAGCCTCTATAATATCATGAACTTTTGCTCGGACTAACGTACAATATGTTCGATTAATGGCTTTTGAGTGGATGTAAAATATTTATGCGTTTTTTAGTTGTATCACTTTTTATTGTATTAGCTTCAGGTTGTGCCGTAGTTAAGCAGCCTGCAGAACCTTTAGCAATGCCTGCAAAACCTTTGCTTAAGAGTCAAACTTACCAACTTAAATATGAAACCGAGCATGCTTCACCGAAAGTAAAATCGGTGCAATTACCTGCACATAACATCAAAAAAAATCAGACTGTCAGAGTGATCGTAGACCGTGCAAGTGTCACCGACACATTAGTATCTCAAATTAGCCAAGCACTTAACGATAAACAACTAAAAGTTACCACAACCGATAACAGTGATTACACGTTAGCTATTCATCAAGTTGACCTTGAGTTTATAGATGATGCTAAGTACATCCTAGCGCAGCCAGAAAAACCTTATTCATTGTTTTCAAAAGTAGCACAGCAATTCCCTTCTCAACAATGCGCAAATATACTGGCACAAGTTAGTATGCGCCTTACACACAAAGCAACGGGAGATGTAGTGTGGTTTGCCAAATCATCAATAGATAGTGCAAGCTTTCACCGTGAGCCTCTAATCTATAGCTTTACTGAAGAAAAGAAGATCACTAACGAGTTAGAAGTTGTTGCGTTTATTCATAAACATAACACCGAACAGGCTCGGCTTAAGCGTGCTGAACTTGAAAATGAAGTAACGGCCCCTGCTTATAAAACCATCACTAAATTGAGTCGTTTAACTAAATTAAATGGGCCATGCACACGTACTGAGATCAGCGCGTTAACTCCCATGATGCAATTTTACTTGAGCAGCATACTTATCGATAAAATTAAGGTTCAGTAAATTCAGGACGACTGCTACATTTTTTTACAGATTTAGCCTAGAGTTTGACAATATACTACCCTTTTAAGCAAACTCTAATTTAGGTTCCAAGGATGAAGCATTTCCCACAAAGACATTTTTTCCGTTGTGCAGCCTTATTGTTTGCGCTCATTTTAAGTGGCCAGAGCACAGCAAGCAATCGTTACTATGCCGATAACACATTGGAACCCACTACAGGGTTTGCCTGGGACTGGAGTGCGGGAGCAGGTTATTACATAGAAGATTCTTACTTGGTGGGCATGAATTCTTATGATGTTGGCGCCGAGTTAGATTTAAGCCTTGCAGTTTCTTACGATAATTTTTACCTTGATTTTGATCATAATCAACTCAGCGGTGGACTTGTTTTAGGCTATAGCTTAATTAACAAATACGATTGGGGCCTTGATTTATTAGGCACTAATTCGCAAGCCGGGTTTGACGAACAAGGCTTAGGTATTTATAACGATGGCATTATTGAGCCACTACGCGGTATTAAAAAACGTAACTATGATTTTGATACCGGCCTTCGATTAACACGTCGATTTGAAAACTCACAAATTTCCCTTGAATACTTACATGATATATCTGGTGCTCATAATGGCTGGGTGGCAAACGTATTTTTTAGTCATATTCAGCCTTGGCGTAATTGGGAGTTTCGCTCTGGTATTGGCCTAAGTGCCTACTCTGCAGATTTTACAAACTATTATTTTGGTATTGATAGCGATGAAGCAAACGCAACTCGCCCTATTTATCAAACCAATGCCAGTACTAGTATTATGTTTGAATTTCATGCTGAATACCCCATTAATCAAGATTGGGTCTTTTTAGCAGGCTGGTTAACGACGTGGTTTTCAAAAGAAATTGATGACAGCCCAATTATTTCCCAAGGATATCAACACAAAGCCAAGGTAGGCGTGCGTTATGTACTTTAGATTTTTTTACTGTTTATTGTTTAGTTATTCAGGCTCTTTGCTGGCAGCCCCAGTGCAAATACCCGCTCAATTGAGTGCAGTACCTGATACCTGTGTGGCCTTACGTGAAGGACGTCACTGTTACGCCGATGTTGTTTTGTCATGGCAGCAAGTAGAAGTGGGTAATTATTGTCTACGCGATGCCACCTCAAAGTACATTATGCAGTGCTGGCTTAAACAGCGACAAGGTTCGTTTAATTATGCCTTTGACTCAACGCAAAGTATTTCGTTTGAACTATTTGACAGTAATACATCACAAGTCATTGCCGTCACAGAAGTAAAATTACAATGGGTGTATCAAAATAGGCAAAAAAAGCGGCGTTGGCGGTTATTTTAGTCACACACTATAAACATTATGATAGCTAAACATCATTTAGGTATGCGAAGAAAGCTTATGGATAATTACGGTACTATTTTACTGGTTGAAGATGATATTTCTCTTGCACAGTGGGTCACTGAGTATTTAACAGAGCAAGGCTATGTTGTACATGTATGTCATCGAGGTGATGAGGTTATAAGCCAAGTAAAACGTTTAAACCCACAACTTATTTTACTCGACATTATGCTGCCAGGGCTTGATGGTATTAGTGTATGTCGTGAGCTACGTAGCTTTTATCATGCCCCAATTATAATGCTTACTGCCCGCGATGAAGAAATGGATGAAGTCATTGGGCTGGAAGTCGGTGCTACCGATTACATAATAAAACCGGTACGCCCTCGCGCATTGCTTGCACGCATTAAATCGGCCTTGCGCTACAGTAGCGACACGCCTAAAACCGATGTTCAAGCAAATATGATCAATATCGGTCAATTAAGTATTAATACCGAGTCACGCAACGTTTCCCTTAACCAACAGGATGTGAACATTTCAAGCGCAGAGTATTTATTACTGCATTACTTAGCCAGTAATGCAGGACAAGTTGTATCACGCGATGCGGTGTTTAAAGCAACCAAAGGCAGGGAATATGATGGCCTAGATAGAAGCGTTGATGTGCTTATTTCTGCCTTGCGTAAAAAGTTTCATGATGACCCACAAAAACCAGAAAAAATTAAAACCATTTGGGGACGTGGTTATTTGTTTGTGACTACAGCGTGGTAAATTTTAATGCCTGAGTGCTTAAAGTAATTAGCGCGATAGTAATAAAAGTCACTTCAATACACCCAGCCTATTATGGAATAGCATCAATGAAAAAGTTTTATATTTCACTACTTGGCAGTGCGCTGCTTTCAATTATTGTTTTAGGTTGGCTTATTGATGCATTTAGCCAACAAGCGCATGCGCCTTTGGATGAGTTTAGCGTTCAAAGCCAGATTATTGTCGGGTTAAGTAAACAGCTCACGGCGCTTAAACCCGATGCTCGCCCACAACAAGTAACAAAACTAGCCGCTGACTTTGACCTTATACTTAACTACAAATTAAATCAGTCGCTGGCACTGCCCTTAGCGCTATTAGATAAAATGCAAACCCAAGGCGGATTAATACTCGAAGATGAGCAAGGCTTTTATATGCTCTACACAAATGATGAGTTAAGTCCTTATCATTTAACCATGCGTTTAGATAAACCTTATGAGGCCACACAACGAAACGATATTATTTTAACGCTATTATTTTACACTGGCTTATGTGTTTTTATGGGTTTTATTATTACCCCTTTAGCAAAGCGCCTTACGGTGTTAAACGAAGCAGCAAAGCAATTTGCATCTGGTAATGTTAAAGCGCGTATTACCCCCTCTCGATTTACCTATATAAAAGATGTGGAACTGACCTTTAACCGTATGGCGAGTCAAATTGAAAAGCTAGTTGCTGAAAACAAGCTAATGGCCTCCAGCTTATCGCATGATATTAGAACTCCAATTGCTTGCTTACGCTTTGGTGTCGACGCCGCTCTTGATAGTCATGACGAGAGTAAAATAAAGCATTATTTAACTCGCATGGAAACCGACTTGGATCACATGGAGTCAATGCTAAAAAGCTATTTAACGTTTGCTACTTTAGAGCAAAATGCGAATAAGCTTACTTACTCATCAGCAAACCTTAAACAATACCTAAGTGATATTGTATTGCAACTTGAGCCTAGAATAACCTCTCGCTCGCTTAATATTTCTTTAGAATGTGATGATCATACCGTTTATGCTGACTTACATTGGCTGGCAAGAGCAATCACCAACTTAATTAATAATGCCTGCGACTTTGCAAATCACAGCATTCAAGTAACCGCTTCAGTACAAGAACGTTCTCTGGTGGTGAACATCGCCGACGACGGACCAGGCATTGCTCAAGAAAATAATCATAAAGTATTTAGCCCATTTTTTCGTGAACGCAGCCACCGTAATCGCAGTGATAATAGTTATGGCTTGGGATTAGCAATCGTCGCCAAAGTTGCCGATTGGCATCATGGCACTGTAAAAGTGAGTAAAAGTGAACGACTCTCAGGCGCCTGCTTCACATTAACCATCGCTCAGTTTGAACATTAATCAACAATGCAAAGATGCTCAATACAGCTGATAAACGAAATATAATTAAAAAAATTGTGCTATTTATAATCAAAATACGCACGTGTTATTTATACAGCTAGATAAAACGCAATAATTGTGCAACACAGACAAATAAGCACTTTTTATTTAATTACAATTCCAGTAGATTGTCACGGCGTCGAAAAAATAGAGAAGCAGAATAATATGAGTGCAGTAAGAGGTGAGTTTAGCTCCCGCTTTGGTTTTATAATGGCTGCGGCAGGATCAGCTGTTGGCTTGGGTAATATTTGGGGTTTTCCGACCCAAACAGCAAGTAATGGGGGCGCTGCCTTTTTAGTCGCGTACTTAGTACTGGCCTTCTTTTTAGCCTATCCGGCTTTAATGGCAGAGCTGATGATAGGTCGCCATGGGCAAGCTAATGCAGTCTCTTCATTAACTAAATTAACCACGCGACCATGGCAAAAGCAATTTGCCTTTGCTGTCGGTTTTGGTGGTATTTTATGTGCTGGATTTATTTTAAGTTTTTATGCCATTGTTGCCGGTTGGATGTTAAGTGCCACTTTAGAACCGGTAACCACATTGGTCGGGGCTGATGCCGCCTCTTTATGGTTAAGTGAACAATCGCTTACTCGTAATATTCTTTTCACTGTTTTATTTATTATTTTAACTGTTGCTATTATCAGCCGCGGTGTAGAAAACGGCATCGAAAAATGGTCTAAACGCTTAATGCCCGCTCTGCTCGGTATTTTGTTTGCCCTAATTGCCTACGTGATGACTCAAGAAGGCGCTGTTGAGGGGTTAAAAGCTTACTTAGTCCCTGACTTTTCTTCTATTTTTGACCCTACATTGTTAGTGAGTGCCTTAGGCCAAGCTTTCTTTTCATTGTCACTGGGCACCAGTGTGATGATTATATATGGCTCCTATATCAGTAAAAAAGAAAACCTTGTGTCCCTTGGCGCGTATGTAACCTTAATTGATGTGTTTATAGCGTTTGTAGCGGGTTTATTGATCATCCCTGCTATGTACGTGGCACAAGCGCAAGGTGTTGAAATATTCTCTTCAACTACAGGTAAACTTCTCTCTGAAGATACTCTCGTATTTCAGGTATTGCCTGCCTTATTTGATGGCATGGGTGGTGTAGGTTTATTTGTTGGTTTTGCTTTTTTTGCATTGATGAGTATTGCCGCACTAACTTCATCTATTTCCATGCTAGAAGCGCCAGTGTCGTACACGGTAGAGCGCTTTGCGATGAAACGTGTTCAAGCAACGTGGTTAATAGGCGCTTTAATTGCCATAGTGAGCATTATTATAGTGTGTAACCTAGGCACTTTATTTGGCTTAGTGATCACCCTAACAACCAAAATTGCACAACCTTTATTAGGGCTTATGTGCTGTATATTTGTAGGTTGGATCTGGTACAGATCGTCACTACTTAAAGCGATTCAGCAAGGTAACCCTGAGGTGCATAATACGTTATTTTGGAAAATATGGCCTTGGTATACCAAGTTTGTATGCCCTGTTGCGATTAGTTTAGTGTTTTTGCACTCCCTACTAAGCTAGTTATAAGATGCATAAAAAAGGTCCACATCAGTGGGCCTTTTTAGTGGAGCAATACTACTGCTTTAAAATCATATCTTGATGGGGTATACCATCTTCTAAATATTCATCACCAACACATTCAAAACCGAATGAACGATAAAAATTCAGTAGATAGGTTTGTGCGCCAATATAAATATCGCGAGTCGGCCATTGCGCCTTACAGCATGCTATTGCTTCATTGACTAACTGTTTGCCTAATCCAGAACTTCGCTGTGATTGAGCAACCAATACACGCCCTATCGCACTGTACTGAGCATCTTTTTCATAACAACGAGCATAGGCATATACTGTTTGCCCATCAAGTAAATAGACATGGCGTGTAGTGTCTGCGATATCGTGATCATCAAGTTCGGGGTAAGGACATGCTTGTTCTACAACGAATACGTCGACACGTTCACGCATGATTGAAAATAGGGTTTGGGAATCGAGCGCAAAGAATGGCTCACATTTAAACGCCATTTAAACACCTTTTTTATTGCAGGGCTTACCTAAAGTAAGCCCCTAAAGCGATTAAGCAAATAATCGTTCTAACTGATCACATAACTGCGATAAATTAACATGATCATGCTCTATGGTTAAATCAACATAGCCATCACTTCTAAACGCTCTGTCTAATTCAATTAATACATGGGTTTTATGTGCTTCAGGAATAAACGACAACTCTATTTCTTTTATGCCAAACAAACTGCGGCTATTAGGCTGATACTCAAGCTCTTGATAACACCCCGACACAGATTGAAAAGTAGGGGCACGTAAATGACCTTGCTCTACATCGGCTTTAACTAAACTAAAACCAAGCTTTTCCATCGCTTGCATGCATGTTTTAACCGCTTCATTAGGATAAATGTGTAAATGGTCTTTATCTGTTGGATCAAGCGCAAGGTCAATATCAAGGCCTGTTTCTAACCATACATAAGATTGATTATAACCTGCATTAATTTCAGTTATAGGCGTTTCTGAGTGTAAACGGGCTTCAAACGGAATAGTTCTTACTTCACCGGGCTCAATAATACCAATATCGGTAATGCGCCACTGGTCAATCACATGATTAGTGAAATAATCACCGTCTTCACTCGCCACTTTTACACGGGTAACTAACATTAAGTCTAAACCGGTAATTTCTTGGCTCACATCACCTGCAGTAATTACAATTTGCGCGTTAAATAATTGCCCTGGCTGAAGATGCTCGGTCTCTAAAATAGTATCTACTTTGGCGGCACCAATGCCTACCGATGCTAAAATCTTTTTAAACATATTTTCTCCTTAAGCTAAGCAACTCTAATGTTTGCTTACGCTTAAACTCCTTCGTTATGGCATCTTAACCACATTTAAAAGCTCTTGTCAGCGAAAAACTGCTATTTACATGCTGTTTACGATAAAACCAGCCATATATGTGCATTTTTTATACATTGAAGCTACTTTACCTCTGCATAAACTGACAGTAGCAATCATTTGATAAATACTCTCTATCACGTAACTAACTGCGTTAAATAAGTAGATTAATTGTCAATAAGCATTGTTTTTCGCTACACTACAGTGCCTAAAAAAGTGGTATTAATAACTATGGAACTAATTTATTTTGCTACCGCCTTCGTCTGCGGTTTTGGTATATACCAGCTAAAATTGCCGCCACTTATCGGCTTTCTTATGGCTGGATTTATTCTTAATTTAGCGGGTTATAAAAGCACGGAACTGCTGGAGACAATTGCATCTTTAGGGGTTACACTGCTACTTTTTAGTATTGGCCTCAAGCTTAAAATTTCAAATTTAATAAAACCTCAAGTCTGGGCTCCGGCCACCTTACATATTATTCTAAGCAGCGCTTTATTTAGTGGCTTTATGCTACTACTGGGTGTTTTTGCACTGCCATTATTCGTCGATTTAAGTTGGCAAAGTGCGCTGTTAGTTGGTTTTGCTCTGAGCTTTTCAAGCACCGTATTTGCGGTAAAAGTTCTTGAAGAGCGCGGTGAAATGGCAAGCCTGCACGGTAAAATAGCCATTGGTATTTTAGTTATGCAGGATATATTTGCGGTTATATTTTTAGCGGTCAGTACCGGTAAGTTGCCGAATATTTGGGCCTTAGGGTTAATTATTGCCTTACCTTTATTTCGCCCTGTTATGTACTGGGTTTTAAACCGCTCTAAACATGGTGAATTACTGCCGCTATTTGGGTTTTTCTTTGCCTTAGTAGCAGGTTATAACGCCTTTGAATTTGCAGGTCTCAAAGGTGATTTAGGTGCTTTGATTGTAGGTATGATGTTCGCACCACACAAAAAAGCCGGTGAATTGTCTAAGTCATTGCTTAGCCTAAAAGATATATTGCTAGTTGGCTTTTTCCTAAGCATTGGTTTAAGTGCAGAGCTTACCGCCCACTCCTTAGTCGTCGCTTTAGTGCTGGTATTAATTATTCCAATTAAAACCCTGCTTTATTACATACTAACCAACCTATTTAAACTTCGTGCGCGTACCTCTTTGTTAACAGCATTTAGCCTAGCTAACTTTAGCGAATTTGGTTTGATTGTGTGTGCAGTTGCCGCATCTACCGGCATGGTTACCTCTGAGTGGCTTGCTGTTATTGCGATTGCGGTGTCGATCACCTTTGTAATTGCTTCTCCTTTAAATAAACGCTCTAACGAGCTATACGTTAAAATTGAACGCTTTTTATTAAAGTTTGAAAGCAAAACCCGCTTAGCTGAAGAGCTCCCAGTAAACTTAAATGACACAAAAATTGTTATTTTTGGTATGGGTAGAATTGGCACAGGTGCCTATGAAACAATAAACGCAACTCATCCGGATGTTGTTGCAGGTATTGATATTAAGCCTGAGGTAGTTGATAAGCATGTAAAGCGAGGTCGCCGAGTATTAATTGCCGATGCCACCGATCCTGATTTTTGGCAACGTGTTAACCACTCCCACGTTGAAATGGTAATGCTAACTATGCCTAAGCACATGCAAAATATTTTTGCCTTAGAGCAATTACAAGCATCGGGTTATAAAGGACAAGTAACGGCGATTGCCAACTACCCCGATCAGCAAAAAGAATTAGAAGAGATGGGAATAGACTCTACTTACAACTTTTACTTAGAAGCAGGTAGCGGTTTTGCAGAGCATGTAAAGCAAACCCTGTTTCCTTAATAGGGTTTAGATGCAAATAGATTGCATTTACATTCCTTTACATCTGCGTATTTTATTGGTTTAAATATAAGGTAAAATGTCAGTGTTGGTTTAGTAAAGCTAATACCTAAGTGTGTATTTAAATAAAATATACACAACTGGACCCCTTGCTTTTAATTAACCAATAAGATTCTCAAATTAGAGGGCCTACTCCCTCTATCAATAGGCTGTTACTTGCCCGTTACAGCCTATTTTAATTCTTTATTATCCCTTACACTTAGCACCTCAATTCATAAAAGATGTCAATAATGGATCCTCAACAACTTAAAGTCGCTATTAATACCATTATGCCGTTTGGTAAATATGCGGGACGTCCCTTACTTTTGCTGCCTGAGCATTATTTAGTGTGGTTTAAACAGCAAGGCTTTCCTGATAGCAAGCTCGGCTCTCAACTTGCAATGATGTACGAAGTGAAGCTTAATGGTTTAGAGCAAATGTTGATGCCATTACTAGAAAAAAATAGTAAATAAAATAGAACTTTTCTATAAGTGGCCTGTCTATCTATTTGCTACTTGTTGATTTTTTGGTTTTAAACCGCAAAAAAGCGCCTTTAAGGCGCTTTTTTATTGTGTGGGATTTAGTTGTCGAGCGTAATAATAAACTTAGCCCCACCAAGTGTTGAGTCTTCAATTGCGCACTGCCCTTTATGCCATGACACAATTTTACTTACTATCGCCAGCCCTAGCCCAAACCCTCCGGTTTTTTTATCACGACTTTTATCTAAGCGCGTAAACGGCTTAAATACTTTTTCGCGCTCAGAGAAGGCAATACCAGGGCCATCATCTTCAACCACTAGCAGTAACTTTTCATCGGCAGTACTTAAACTAATATGTACACTTTTCGAGGCATGTTTAAGTGCATTACTGATTAAGTTTTGCAGCACCCGCGACATAAAATGACTATCGCATGAGTAAATAAATTGAGTGGGGAGCGTTGTTGTTAGTTTAATACGGGTATCAAAGTTTACTTTTTCAATATTAGTTTTAATTAATGCAACGATATCACAAGGCGCTAATTGTAAACTAGGTTGCTGTGTGTCTAAACGGGCGTATTCCAACATTTCAGATACCAAGGACTCAAGTTCATGAATATCCATTTGCATGTCAGATAAATAGTGCTGTGCTTTGGTATCATGGGTTTTATCCTCGAGTATTGCAATAGCAAACTTCAACCGCGCTAATGGCGTTCTAAATTCATGAGATACAGAAGAGGTGAGCTCTTGCTGAGCACTCAGTAAAAACTCAATACGTTGCTGCATTACTTGCAATGTATCGGTGATGGGTAAGAAGAATGACTTTGAGCCATCGCTTAATTGAAAATCTTGCGAGCCGCCCACAGCCTCGCATGCATGACTCAGCTTTGCAAAGTCTCGCCACAACAAAAAGCTCCACAAACCTATTGGTAAACTTATAATAAACAACACCAGTAAATACGGTAACACAGTCCCTGAGCTGCTGTGTTTAACACCTACAGGGCCTACTTGTAGCAATTGTGAATTATTTAGCGTTACATACCAAACGATACGCTGCTGTTTATCATATAAATAAAGGTAATGGTTTTGAAATAGTTGTGCTTGCTGTTCTGGTGGGAGCACCAGATCTTGCTGGGCAATGACTTGGCTATCAAAATTATGTTTAAGCTGCTCAAGCCCATCTGGGGTTTGCGAAAGCAGCCATAAAGACTGCCCAAATTCGTCATCTAACAATACACTATGCTGAGATTCATCATAGGGCCAAAACTGCTCTATAACACCACTAACAATAAACAAAGAGGCAATAATATACACGTAAAGGCTTATAAATAGCTTTCCCATTAACCTAGCCTAATACCTTGCATTTATTACATATCCCACGCATCTGATACAAATAAATAGCCTTGCCCCCACACCGTTTTAATACGGTATGGTTTATCACTGTTATCACCGAGCTTTTTACGAATACGTGATACACGAACATCCACCGTGCGGTCTAACCCGTCGTACTCACGCCCTATCATATGTTGATGGACATGCTCTCGACTGAGCACTTCACCAGCATTTGAAGCCAATAACCACAGCAATTCAAATTCATGAGAAGTCAGGACAATTTCAACACCGCTTAGCTTTACAATGCGGCTGGTTTTATCTATTGATAAATCACCAAATTGAAGTTCTTCAATCGCTTTAACATTTGGCTGTCCACGGCGAAGCAATGCACTAATTCGAGCAAGAAGTACACGCGGCTCTGCCGGTTTTATAACGTAGTCGTCAGCCCCGAGTTCTAAGCCTATGACTTGATCAAAGTCTTCACCCTTTGCTGTTAGCATTAAAATAGGGAGAGTGTATTTATCGCGTACTTGTCGACATACGCTAAAGCCATCTTTTCCTGGCAACATTACATCTAAAATGATCAAGTCGACGTGGTTTTCACTAAGATAAGGGAACACTTCGTCACCGCGTTCTAAAACGTCAACTTCTAAGCCATTATGCTCAAGATAGTCTTTGGTTAATTGTTGCAACCCTAAATCATCTTCAACAAGTAATATCTTTGGCATTTACTGCTCCTAAATTAAAAAAAGCTCCAAGGTGAGCGTAGCCGATGTTTTTTCTTAGCGTATGCGGTTTGCACTTCTATTTGCACACTCGCTAACGATACACCTGTATGGGGATTAATCAGGGAGTATATGGTCTCCACCTGAACACGCGCTTTATAACTAAGTTGGCCTTTTTTGACACCTTGCCAGCATTGCAATTGTGTATCTTGTTGGTATAAACACACATCGCTAGCGGCTGACAGTTGCCACTTAAATTTTAACTCAAGATCACAAAATTCTTGTTGTTCGGAAACCACACAGACTTTGGGTGATACGTTAAGTGAAGAGGCTTTTGCAACACTAGCGTTGCTAAAAAATGAAGCTGCAAGCACAACCAACATAAAACACTTCATATTAAAATGTATGTTCGAATCCTATAAAGGCGGTCATTGAATAGTTATGTTCAAAAAGCGGGCTGCTATCCATTGCTGAATAATCATAATAGGCTAAATGAAAACGAAGCGCGTTGACTCCATCCACAGGCCAACGGGCGTCGATTTTAGCATAAGGTTGCCAACTACTACCAACTTCTATTTCACCGTGAATAGATTCAGCGCTATTTAAACCATAAAAGTAGTTATTTAGTTGGGCTGATTTGTAATTAACGCCTAACGTCGACTTTAACGTTAATTGCTTAAACTCATGGTGATATTGCCATTGCAACGATCCTCTGTAGCCATTATAAACACTGTTTACATCATGCAATAATTGCACAGAAAAGACTTGCTGCTGCTTTACAAAAAAATAGCTTATACCGGCATCAAGTGCGACTCGTCTTTTTTGTATATTATTTATGTTTACTTGACGCGGTGAATCAGAGTGTAGCGATTCTAATATCTCGTTCTCAGCGGTTGTTTTAAAGGGGAAAATATTTTGTGGATGCCAATCAATAAAAAAGCGTGACTCAGGGTTAATTTCTGACACAAAACTAACGTTATGTTGTTTGCTTTGTAAAAAAGAATAACCAAGACGGCCATTATCAAAAAACCAATTTTGACCATAATAGGCCACTTGCGGAATAACAACTAAGGGGATGTTATCTGCACCATACAGAGGATTTGTGATCACCCCAGCACCAACACTCACACTAAGATTAAGCTCATCAGTGGATATATGTTGCTGCTTCTGAGCAATCGCATTAGTGCTTAATAGCACTAATAACAGGCATATGTTTATTCTCAGATGGAACCGCATGAAGTTAATCGCTAGTTTATAAAGTGGCTTTGACCCTATAGTAGCAAGTAGTATGAACACAAGCTCTAGAGAGTTACAATCATTAACAAATTTGATACAAACAGAACACGTTTACATATCGGCCGCTATTTCGACCCGATTACGACCATGGGTTTTAGCTAAATAAAGTGCTCTATCTGCCTTTTCAACTAATAAACAGCTCTTACTGAAAGGTTCCATTAAAGCAATGCCGAAACTGGCTGAAATATTACGTTTATTATTACTGTCTTCTTTTTTACGAATCGTCAATTTGGCAATGCTCAAACGAAGCTGATTACAAAATGCCATCGCATCATTAATGCTTTCAAAGTAACCCGTAATACAAAATTCTTCACCACCAAAACGATAAGCTCTGTATTGCTCTTGTACACTATTTTGCACTTTTTGAGCGACTAGCTTGAGTACCTCATCGCCTTTTTGATGGCCAAAATCGTCATTAAAACGTTTAAAATGATCAATATCGAACATAATCAACACCGCTAATTTACCGTGTTCATTTTGTGAAGAGGCGTTCAAACAAAACTCAACAATGTCTGTGTCAAACTTACCGCGATTAAATAATCCGGTTAAGGAATCTTTATCAACCGCTTCTTGGGTCACGCTAAGCGCTTCTTTTAAATCTTTAATTTCGTTGTACGCTTGCGCTAATTTGGTTTGGAATCCACGAGCGTAATCTTGCATCGCAATTGATTCGTCAGTTAGGCGCTCAACGCAAGAAAGGATCTCATTAAATGAGTTAATACTAGAGAGCGTTTTTAATTCATTTTGTGAATCAACTAACGAGGTAGTAAAGCTTTTCGAATATTGAATGGAGTCACTAAGATCAAACTGCATTTGCTCTACGGTGCCATGAAACCTTTCAGACATTTGTTGAAAAAATGCAAGCTCTTCGTCATTAATATGCTTATTAAAAATTTCTTGGGCGGTTTGAGCTGAACACGTATTGTGCAAAGAGATGACTTTATCAAGCTCTGTGTTTAGTTGTGGGTTGTCGCCCTGTACATAACAGTACCAAATAGCATAATTTATTGGCGTTACAGGCATTTTGTATTTAACCATCAACGGAATGGCTTTTTTTAAACACTGGGCAGAATGAGCAAGTGAAACCGTATTATCCATAATTAAAACTCTTAGACATCACAAAAAAGATGTTAATAAACACATAAATATCAGCGGTTTATATTAACAGTTTTTTATCATCCAGCAAGCCTATATTATGTTTTCCCCCATATTTTGTGCAATATTCCAAAGCGCACTAATAGCAGGGTCGTTTAGTTCTTTATGTAATACAGCCAAACCAATTTTAAACCCTTGTGGTGGCTCGCCTTTATACTCTAAAACCTGAACCTTATCGTTAAGCGGACTATTATCGAGTACAGTTTTTGGGATCATGGCCACGCCTAACCCTAAACTCACCATAGATACCATAGCTTCATGCCCTGCCACTTGCGCGTAAATTTTTCCTTGCACATTATTTTTTCGCCACCACTGCTCCAACCTTTGTCTTGAAAATCCTTGTTCAGCAACAATAAATTCAAGCTCAGACCAATCAATAGTTTCGCTACTAGTGGCTAATTTTTCTGTGATCGGACATTGAATAGTGGGTGCAATTAATACCAATGGCGAGTAGCCAATATCTACAAATGCAATTTGTGCAGGTAATTTACTGGGTCTGGCTGCAATGGCCATAGATTCATGTCCATCTAACACTCGGTTAATAGCCAAGGCGGGATCGCCCGTATTTAAGGTAATTTCAATATGCTGATGCTGAGCTCTCAGTTGCTCTAAAATATGATGCAAAAAACTGTAGGATGCAGTAACGGAGCAATAAAGGCTCACATTGCCATAAATATGTTGTTGCGGTTCGTTTAAATTAGCCTTAAAGCGCTGCCAATTATTAAGCGTAGCACTGGCATACTCCTTAAATGCAACGCCTTCGCGGGTAAGCTTTACACTGCGATTATCACGCTGGAATAACATCACCCCTACTTCATCTTCTAACTGCTTTATATTACGACTTAAAGTGGGCGCACTTATGTGGCATAACTCACTGGCACGAGAGAAATGAAGCGTTTTTGCCAACGCCAAAAAGTAATTTAAATGCTTATGATCCATAACAACACCAGTATTTCATATTATGAAACACTTTAATTCAAATATATCATTTTACGCAAGAAAAGATTTTCCATATTGTTATTCCAAGCAAAGCAAAAGCAATGCATCTAACAAACTGAATTAATAGGAAACTTATCATGGCAAATTATTTTAATAGCTTACCTTTACGCGAACAATTAGCGCAATTGGCACAATGTGAATTTATGGGCGCAGACGAATTTAACGACGGTGTTGCTGCACTTAAAGGTAAAAAATTGGTAATTGTAGGCTGTGGCGCACAGGGCCTAAATCAAGGCTTAAACTTACGTGATTCTGGTTTAGATGTAGCCTATACACTACGTGATTCAGCCATTGCTGAGCGTCGTCAGTCATTCTTAAATGCATCTGACAATGGTTTTAAAGTGGGTACATATGAAGAGTTAATCCCAACAGCCGATGTAGTACTTAACTTAACACCTGATAAACAACATACTGCAGTTGTTAATGCCATCATGCCATTAATGAAACACGGCTCAACCCTTGCCTATTCACATGGCTTTAATATTGTTGAAGAAGGCATGCAAGTTCGTGAAGACATTACCGTTATTATGGTAGCACCAAAATGCCCGGGGTCAGAAGTACGTGAAGAGTATAAACGCGGCTTTGGCGTACCTACATTAATTGCGGTTCACCCAGAGAATGATCCTCAGGGCCATGGCTTGGCACAAGCAAAAGCCTATGCAGCAGGTACGGGTGGTCATCGCGCGGGGGTACTTAAATCATCATTTATCGCTGAAGTGAAATCTGATCTGATGGGCGAGCAAACTATTTTATGTGGCATGCTACAAACTGGCTCTATTTTATGTTTTGACAAAATGATTGAAAAAGGAATTGATGCCGGTTACGCCTCAAAACTTATTCAATATGGCTGGGAAGTGATCACAGAAGCACTTAAATATGGCGGTGTGACAAACATGCTTGACCGCTTATCAAACCCTGCAAAGATTAAAGCGTTTGAGCTAAGTGAAGAGCTTAAAGTGATTATGCGTCCTCTTTATAACAAACACCAAGATGACATTATCGATGGCACATTTTCACGTGTAATGATGGAAGACTGGGCAAATGATGACGCTAACTTACTAAAATGGCGTGCTGAAACTGCAGAAACTCATTTTGAAAAAACCCCTGCAGGCGATGTAGAAATTGCTGAGCAAGAATTTTTTGACCACGGTATTTTAATGGTGGCAATGGTAAAAGCGGGTGTAGAACTGGCATTTGAAACCATGACAGCGGCCGGTATTATTGCAGAATCTGCCTATTATGAGTCACTGCATGAAACGCCGCTGATAGCCAATACTATTGCACGCAAAAAGTTATTTGAAATGAACCGCACTATTTCAGATACCGCTGAGTACGGCTGCTATTTATATAACCATGCCTGTTTGCCGCTTCTACAAGAATTTATGCAAGGTATTGATACTGATGTTATTGGTAAGGGCTTAAATGAGCAAAGTAATCAAGTTGATAACCAAACTTTAATTCAAATAAATACGGCTCTACGTGAGCACCCTGTTGAGAAAGTAGGCGCAAAATTACGCGGCTACATGTCTGCAATGAAAAAAATAGTTTAACCCAAGGGTCCTAGAACTCTCACTTGTTAGAAACCAAGCCCACTTGCATTTTGCTTTGGGCTTTTTTAAGTGCAAATTAATCATCAATAGCTGAAAATAAATAATGTGCTAAAATAATTCCTCTCATTGCCTCAGTTGTAAATATAAGCATTATCATGACGATACAAAATCTCTCTATTACTCAAAAAATAACAGCGCTTGGAAGCATTATTGCTATTTGTGTTGCTGTATTAATTGGTTTGACGTCTTTGCATAACTCAAAAAATATCATTGAGCAACGCATGATCGAATCAGAACTGCCAAGTAAATTACAAACAATAAGTAATCATATTGGTGGCGAGATCAATGAACTTCTTGGGGCTGCAAAGCAACTTTCGGCCAATACCTATATTTTAAATTGGGCAAATACTGGCAACAACAACGACACGCTATTACTTAAAGAGCTCAATCGCTTGGTTGATCAATACAATCTTGCCACGGCTTCGTGGGCGAATAAAAACACCGCACAATATTGGAACCAAGATGGCTTTTTACGTGTTTTAAAAAATGATGCCGCAGATGGCTGGTTTTTTGCTTTTACTCAATCAAAGCAACCTTACTCAATTAGTATTTATCAAGAGTCTGAAAACGATGTAAAAATGTTTGTTAACCACCAACAGCCTAATGGTTTAGGCTTGGCAGGCTTAGCAAAAAGCATTACAGATATGCAAAAGCTGCTACAACAATTTAAAATTGAGCAATCAGGGTTTGTGTTTATTGCCGATAAAAACGGCTTAATACAGTTACATAAAGATGCAGACAAAGTCGCTAAGGTGAATATAGATAGTATTTACAGCGCTAATATTCATAACAAATTACTTGATAAAAATGGCTTCGCTTTAGAGGAAGTAAATATCAACGGGCAAGCCACACTCATTGCAGCTACACCGATTAAAAACACTGACTTATTTGTATTAGCTCAAGTCCCAAAAAGCGAAGTGTTTTCTAGTGTAAATATCCTAGAGTGGCAAATATTCACCTTCACTATCATCACTGCGCTAATCGCAAGCGTGATCAGTTACTTATTAGCTCGCTCTTTAGCTTCACCGTTATCAACAATGGCTGAGCTATTTTCGCGTTTAGGGCGTGGCGATGCAAACTTAGCCTATCGCTTACCAACATCTCCCCAACCTGAGCTAAATAATTTAACCACCGGCTTTAATCAATTTATTGAAAAAATAGAAACCGCTATTGTGCAAGTAGCCAATGAAAGCCATGGAATTCGCCACAGCTCAGATCATGTATTTGCGCAAGCCAAGCAAAACTCCTTAGCCCTTGATAAGCAAAAAGAGCAAACTATTTCAGTTGCAGCAGCCATTAATGAAATGGGCGCTACAGTGCAAGAAATAGCGCAAAGTGCTGCCAATGCAGCTAAGTTAACCAACGATAGCCGCGATAACACCAAGCAAAGCCATCAACAAGTGTTACAAAGCCAAACGACAATCTCAGCCCTTGCCAGCGACATTGACGGCATAACCGAGCAAGTTGCTTTACTTTCTAAAAAGACTATTGATATCGCTAGTATTGTGGATTCAATTAGAGGTATATCTGAACAAACCAACTTATTGGCACTTAATGCAGCTATTGAGTCTGCCCGAGCTGGTGAACATGGACGAGGCTTTGCTGTCGTTGCTGATGAAGTAAGAGCACTTGCAAATCGTACGTCGCAATCAACCACTGAAATTCAATCTATGATTGAAGAGCTCACTCAAATTTCAGATGATGTTGTAAATGATATCAGCCAATCAAAAAATAAAGCCCAACAAAGCGTTAGCGCAATGCAAAACTCGGTTGAGTTACTTAATAACATTACTGAAACAGCCAATGAAATTAACGATATGGCAACTCTAATTGCCACCGCTACAGAACAGCAAAATAGCGTTGTGAATGATGTGGGTCGTAGTATTGAGCAAATAAGTGAGATCAGTGATAAATCAATGAGTGAACAAATCAATACCGAGCAAGCAATTCGTGATTTAGCCACCAGCGCACAGACACTTGATGCACTCGTTGCTACGTTTAATCAGCAACGTTAGATAGAGTGTTAGATTAAAAAATAACCTCTGTACAAAATAACCACTATACTTAAGTGTTTTTTTTACAGAGGTGTATATGAATACTCTCCAAGGTAAACATTATTTACTGATTGTGCCTGATGGCTCTGTGTGCTTGTAGCACCACAGATAACGCCAATATAAGTGTGCCAATCCCCACTATTACTCCTCCCATGCAATTACAACAGCAGCTTGTAGAGTCTGAGCAACAAATATTTCAACACGACGACGGCCTCAAACAGCAATTAAATGCTTACGTACAATCGAGTAAATCAGTTGATGAAATTACCTATAGTGTACTTAGTTTTTTACTCACAAATGGTGATAACTCACTATCTTATCAATCTACCAGCACTCAAACTGCGTCACAAAGCTATCAAAATTTAAATGCCAATTGTCTTTCACTCTCTATTTTAGCGTATAGCTTGGCCAAACATTTAGGCCTTAAGGCCCGCTTTCAAAAAGTACACATTGCGGAGTATTGGTCACTAAATCAGGGGTTTAATTTACTCACTGGGCATATCAACCTTGCTATAGACAATAAAACGAAACTCAAAGACAGCTCACTTGTTTATCAGCGTAATAAGCGTTAATTATTGATTTTGACCCCAATAGCCGACAAGCCCGTTTTGCAACCTCATTGCTTTCAAAAAAAAGGGTAACCGCCATGTTTTATAATAATAACGGGGGTGAGGCACTGGTAAATAAACACTTTGATTTAGCGTTTAGCTATTTCAAAGCAGCAATCAATAAGGACGCTTCATTTAGTGCTAGCTGGGGCAATTTAGGGGTACTCTTTAAACAATTAGATGATTTAAAGCAAGCGGAGCAAATGTACCGCTATGCTATTGACTTAAATACTGATAATAATACTGCACAAGGTAACTTAGCATTATTATACACACTCACAGATAGAGTGGCCGAAGGCGAAAAGCTATTAGCTGAGCTTGACAGAAAACGCCAAGAAAACCCTTACTATCATATCTCGCTTGGTAACAGTGAGTATGTAAGTGGTAATTTTACAAGTGCAATTAGCCACTATAAAAAAGCTAACGCTATGTCACCAACCTTACATGAAAGCCACTTTGGACTGGCGCGAAGTTACTTTGAGTTAAATAATATAGCTAGGGCGGAATTTCATTTGCGTAAAGCCAGAAAAAAGCAGACTTTACACATGACAAACAACGCTATGATAATAAACTCATCGCATTAAAATCACTTATCGTTAAGGCGAATCATTATTAAATTATTTAGTTTAACCTGCATTGTATTTTTTATAAGTTGGAGTGGACTCTCAAAGCCGATTGAGCCGCAGTTATTCACTGATTTAACAACGCTAACCAGCCCTAAATTAGCAGGCAGAAAAACGAATAGTCACTCGGCTTTACTCACCAGAGAATATTTAAAAGCACGCTTTAAAGAGCATCAACTAACGGTTATTGAACAACCTTTTACTTATCCATCAGGGCTGTTTTCTAAGGCGCAAGGCGTAAATATTGTTGCGACCAAAACAGCAAAAAATACGCTCGAAAATATTAACACTACTCTTTATCAAGAAGCGGCATTGCTAATTGAGGCATTTATTAATCAGCTTTTGACAAACCCTGAGGTATTCAGTCCCCCCTTAAAAGCAGCAACGTAAGCCTCTTTTTTTGCCCGTGGAAGTTTTTTAATCGCATATTCTAATTTACTTGCGTCGCTTTTAGTCCCAACTTGTTGCTGATGAATGAGCACCAGCGGTCCTTTCCCTTTGAGGTTTTTTGCCCCTTTACCCGCTTGGTGCGTTGCTAAACGACGCGCTACATCAACTGTAATGCCGGTATACCAATGACCAAACCGTGTTTGCACAATATACAGTGACCAAACAGCCGGTTTACTTTTACTATTGCACAACTCATCGTTTAAACTTTTTTGATTATTAATGGTCAAAACCTCGCCTTAACACGCTAAACAAAAACAATTACTCAAAAGGGTTTTACCTTGAGTGACTAATCGGTATCATGCAGATTATAAAAAATAAGGATCACAACTAACAATGCAGTCGTTAAAAACTTTTTCTCTTTGGCTTATTGTCGCTTTAACGCTTAGTTCAGCCGCAGGTTGTTCTAGCTGGGTGTACAGAATCAACATCCCTCAAGGTAACTTTTTAGAACAATCAGACGTTGATAAGCTTCGCGTTAATATGACTCGCGAGCAAGTAATTTATGTACTAGGCAGACCGATTGCCGAAGACGCCTTCGATAAAAATACTTGGCGTTACGTTTACAGCTTTAATAAAGGGCGCGCTAATGAACAATATAAATCATTAGTATTAAACTTTGAAAATGAAAAGTTGGTAACGGTATCTGGTGACTATGAGCAACCAGAAAACTTTACAACCCCTTTAGAGCAATAAGCCATTTGGGTTTAATTTAAAAAGGTGAGCATGGCTCACCTTTTTTGTATCTAGCGTTCTAACGGTCGGCCACCAGTTACTTTATTTGCGCGGCCCTCTTCTTTGGCTTTTTCGGCGCGCTTTCTGCGGGCATCTTTAGGGTCGGCAATTAATGGGCGGTAAATTTCAACTCTATCGCCGTCTTTAAGCTCATGATTAAGCTTTACCGTTCTGTTCCATACACCTAAAGTTAAAGCGGTTGCATCAATCTCAGGGCACTTCTTAATAATACCTGATTGGATCACTGCTTGCTCTGCGGTGGTACCTTGGAATACTTCTATATTTAACGTGGTTGCTTTCGTTGGCAACGCAAACACAATTTCAATATTGATCATGCACGCTCTCCATATACCGCTTTTGCACGTTGAGTAAAGGCACTCACCATATTTTTAGCCACATCATTAAAAATTTTACCAAACGCAAGCTCTATTAACTTACTAGAAAATTCAAAGTCTAGCTGTAAATGTACTTTGCACGCATGCGCATCTAATTGCTGAAAATGCCAACGACCTTGTAAGGCTTTAAAAGGCCCATCAACTAAGCGAAGCATCACCGTTTGCTCATCAATTAGCGTATTTTCAGTGGTAAACCATTTTTTTATGCCGGCTTTAGATATTTCTAAACTGGCGGTCATGTTATTATCATGCTGCTTAATAATTTTTGAGTCTGAACAATTAGGTAAAAACTGCGAATAAGCTTCTACATCATTGACTAGATCAAACATCTCTTTAGTGCTGTACATAACCAGCGCACTTTTTTCTATTTGTGGCATACTCACTCCCAACTGTGTGCAGGAATTTTAGCAAGCTTTGTGCGTTTCCCCAAACTTTCATCGCGCTTAAATGAATCCTTCGCTTTTGCATGTATAATTTAAAAAAATCGATGTAAAACATCTCGTATAACGTATATTATAGGGCACTATGGCTAAGAAAAATTCATCAAAATCGACAAGTAATACCATCGCGCTAAATAAAAAAGCGCGACACGAGTATTTTTTACACGACAAGTTTGAAGCAGGTATTGAACTCCAAGGCTGGGAAGTAAAAAGTATCCGAGCAGGTAAAGTAAATATCTCTGAAACTTATATTCATCTTAAAAACGGTGAAGCGTTTTTATTAGGCAGTACAATCCAGCCTTTAAATAGTGCATCAACCCATGTTATTTGCGACCCGCTGCGTTATCGTAAATTATTACTAAGCAGACGTGAACTTGACCGTTTGGTTGGTGCAACCGAGCGTGATGGTTATTCATTAATTGCCACAGCTATGTATTGGAAAAAATGCTGGGTAAAGCTTGAATTCCATTTAGCGAAAGGTAAGAAAATGCATGACAAACGTGAAGACGGTAAAAATAAAGATTGGTCCCGTGAAAAAGAACGCTTAATGAAACATAAAGTTTAAATAAAAACGCCTAACATCATGTTAGGCTTTTTTTTGTTAAATTTTTAGGAAAATACAAATTATTACAAATTAAAGTCGCTCGGCGTTTTGTTTATCAATAATAACTAAATCACGTTACAGCGCCAAATAGCGAGCATCCTATCGTTTACCTTTATTGAGAAAATCAGTACATATTAGTGCAGATAACAAAATCATCTTTGCGGCCAATTGATAACATTTAAGTTACATGGTATTAATAATTAGACTTGTAAAACAAGTAAATTATAACATATCAACAAGGACTTAAGGATGAAGCAATCAATTGCATTTACACCAAGCTTAATCATCGGTGCTACTATCGCATTGTCAGCAGGTTTTAGCACAACGACTTATGCTGCACAGCAAACTGCAGAAAAAGTAGAACGTATTCAAGTAACAGGCTCTCGTATCAAGCGTTCGGACATCGAAGGCCCGTCTCCAGTACAATCTATTAATAAAGAAGACATCGAAAACATGGGTTATGACAACCTACAACAGCTTCTTGAAAGAATGCCTGTTGCAGGTAATGGTACCTTTTCAACCCGTGGTAATAACCAAGACTCAACCGCAAATGGCTCAGCTGCCGTCAGCCTTCGTGGCTTAGGCGCCGATGCTACCTTGGTACTTATTAATGGTCGTCGTGTTGCAATCAGCGCATTTGCTGAAGGGATCACCAACTCATTCGTTGATATCAACAGTATTCCTGTTTCAGCAATCGAACGTATTGATATTTTAAAAGATGGCGCCTCAGCAATCTATGGCTCTGATGCTGTAGCGGGTGTTGTAAACGTTATCTTGAAAAAAGATATTGACGGTATTGAAGTAAACTTAGGTTACGGCGGCACAGATGGCCCTAACTATGAAGAAACTACAGCCAGTATTGTTTGGGGTACTACTAGTGCAAAAAGTAGCGCATCCGTTATTATTGATTACTTTAAAAACACCTCTTTATCATCAGATGAAATGGGGCGTTTAGGTACTGCTAATCAATCTCCATATGGCGGTGAAGATTTTCGTTCATCACGTGGCTTCCCAGGCTACTTTTATGTTGATGGCGTTAAAACAATTGACCCTGCGTGTCCTGCAGAAAATGCAACATCAAGTGGCAGTTGTTTATTTGACTATGGTCCATTTGGCTATATTGCACCGGCATCAGAACGTGTAGGTGCTATTTCACAATTTGAATACCGCTTTGATAATGGCATAACGGGCTTCTTAGAAATGGCCGTTCAGCATAACAGCTCAATTGCAGCAGGTGCCCCAACGCCACTTGATGAAGATGCGGGTTTAACAGTACCAGGTAGTCACCCTAATAACCCATTCGGCCAAGATATTGAAATAGGTCGTTACAGAACCGTAGATGCGGGTGCGCGTCAATGGGATATCGAATCAGACACATTACGTTTTGTTGCCGGTTTAAAAGGTGAAATAAACGATTGGAGCTGGGAAACAGCGGTACAAAAAGGACGTAGTAAGTCGTTACAAACAGGCAATCGCTCACAAGGTTGGGTACGTACCGACTTCTTACAGCAAGAAATTGACGCTGGTAACTACAACCCATTCGGCGGCACTTACAACGATCCGGCTGTAATTGATAGAATTACTACGAGCTTGGTTCGTCAAGGCGAGTCTCATATGACGTCGTTCGATGCTAACATTTCAGGTGAAGCATTTAGCTTTGGTGATGATGTTGTCATGATGGCGGCCGGTATTGAATACCGCGAAGAGGACGTAACGGATACGCCAGATGACCAATTCCAACGAGGATTAATCTTTGGTACCGAGTCTGTGTCAGCTGCAGCAGAGCGTGACCAATACGCTGCCTATGTAGAGTTTTCAATTCCACTTGCTGAGAACTTAGAGCTACAACTTGCTGGTCGTTACGATGATTACAGTGACTTTGGTACCACAACCAACCCTAAAGTTGCTTTACGCTGGGCACCTACAGATGAAATCACAGTGCGTGGTTCTTGGGCGCAAGGCTTTAGAGCTCCGTCACTTGCACAAGTAGGTTTAGGGCCATCTCAAGAGAGCCAGTTCTTTATCGATAATTACCGTTGTAACGCAACGGGTAAAGATTGTGATGCACTAGATTACAACATTGAATTTGCCGGTAACCCTGACTTAGAGGCTGAAGAGTCTGAATCTTGGAACGTCGGCTTTATTTGGGCACCTACAACTGACTTTGGTTTGAGTGTAGATGTATGGAGTATCACCCAAGACAATAAAATTGATGAGCAAGAGTTTGGTCCAATTTACAACTCAGAGTGTAATAACCAAAATAGTACCGTATGTGTTCGCTTACCACCATCAGGTACAGACAGCCTAGGAACTATTCAAAAGATTTTTAGT
The DNA here is from genome assembly GCF_023161935.1 of Pseudoalteromonas sp. 2CM28B. NCBI lineage: Bacteria > Pseudomonadati > Pseudomonadota > Gammaproteobacteria > Alteromonadales > Pseudoalteromonadaceae > Pseudoalteromonas > Pseudoalteromonas sp. 2CM28B. Next base: position 80,254 of record NZ_JALNTH010000021.1, on the reverse strand, counting down.
ACTTTTGAAAACGTGTCATCACAAGAAGTTTCGGGCGTTGATATTTCAGCAAACTACAATCACTCACTGGATGATTTAGGCTTACTAAAATTCAATTTAGAATGGGCTTATCAAGATAAATTTGAAAAAGACGGCCGCGATTATACCGGTGAATATGGTTACCCAGAGCACCGCTGGATTTTCTCAACTAACTGGGAAATTGGTCAGTTCAACACAAACATGAACATTAGTTATGTGGGTGAGTTTGAAGATACGCCAGATATCGACTTCGATGGTAACTTAGACTTCGATAGCAATACATCGCGTACTGTTGATTCACAAGTACTGGTAGATTTACAAACATCATACCGTATTACTGAGTCAGCTAAAGTATCGCTAGGTGTGAACAACTTATTTGATGAAGAGCCACCGTTTGCAATTGGTGACGGTGATTCAGATCTGTATGGTTACGCTTCGGGTGTACATAACCCTCGAGGTCGTTATATTTACACTAAAGTGAGCTTTTCGTTTTAATTAAAAAGCAATAAAAAACCGCCAATATGGCGGTTTTTTTTATCTTAAACTAAAGAGCTAAATTATAGCTCGCCTTCGTTTTCAGATAAGAATTTAGCTACGCCTTCAGGGCTTGCGTCCATTCCTTTTTTACCTTCAGTCCAACCAGCAGGACATACTTCGCCGTGCTCGCTGTGGAATGCTAGTGCATCAACCATACGGATCATTTCGTCGATGTTACGACCCAGTGGTAAATCGTTCACTACTTGGTGACGTACGTTACCTTCTTCGTCGATTAAGAAAGAACCACGAAATGCAACGCCGGCTTCTGGGTGCTCAACGTCGTATGCTTTACAGATTTCGTGTTTAACGTCTGCAACTAGTGCGTATTGAACTTTACCAATACCGCCGTCTGCTACAGCCGTGTTACGCCATGCGTTGTGTGAGAACTGTGAATCGATTGAAACACCAATTACTTCTACACCACGTTTTTGGAATTCTGCATAACGCTTATCAAAAGCAATAAGCTCAGAAGGACATACAAAAGTGAAATCCAGTGGGTAGAAAAAGATTACTGCTTTTTTACCTTTGATTTTTTCGTGAAGGTTATAGCTATCTACAATCTCACCGTTACCTAGAACAGCTGCAGCGGTAAAGTCTGGTGCCTGGCGGCCTACTAATACACCCATTTTATTCTCCAAATATTTTGAGTTTATTGTCAATTGCTTACGCAATACTGATACTAATATGGGCACTAATTTTAAAATTACAATAGCAACCATATTTAATTAAACACTATTCTATGGGTATCAAAAATAAATTAACAATCGTATTTATAGATAGCATCGTTCTAAAATAGCGAACGCTTGATAAATGGACTGATTTTTAATCATAAAAAAACCTGCTTAAAGCAGGTTTTTTTACTAATCCATAATATCGCTAGGCATATCACCGCGAATATGTTGCCATATTTCACCGGTTTGATGACCATATTTACGCATCATGAATATTGCACCATCGTGCTCTTTATTCTCAGCAAGCTTTGTTAAGTCTTTATAAAACTGGCGTGCAAGCTCGCGAGTGCGAGGATCTGAAAAGTAATGACAACCAATCTTAGAATAAAAACCTTTAAAGCCATTAAGGATGAGCACATAAATGCGATTGTTACCGGCAACAGCTAATTCATGATGAACTTTATAATCATAATCTGCAAACGCTTGCGCGCTGTCTTCTAATTCTTCGCTTTGTGATAAAATTTCGATAACACGCTCTGGTGCAAGTTTTATAGCTGCACGGGTATAAATTGCGCTGATATTAGTACGTGCTGAAAGTAACTGATCGGTTAGCTCTGGCATTTTATCTTCATCTAAACGTGCCAGTGTTTCAAGGATATTTAATCCTGAGGTTTCCCAAAAGTTATTAACGCGAGTAGGTTTACCATGTTGTATTGTTAACCAACCGTCTCTGGCTAATCGTTGTAATACTTCACGTAATGTGGTTCTAGTAACACCAATTAACTCTGAGAGTTCACGCTCAGCAGGCAGAATTGAACCTGGAGGAAAATCACCATTCCAGATTGACTCTACTATGTATTCCTCAGCAAATCCTGCTGGGCTTTTCGCTTTAAAAATTCTCATTCAATTCCTACTTGAATTAATTCACATCACATCGCTACATACGATTAACTGACTGATTGTACCAGACAAGCCACAACTAACAAGTAAAGTAAGTTAAATTACCTAGGTATGTTATTAAAAAGGCAACTTTACTTGTATGATTCGCTAGTTTTACCGATAGGTTTTAAACACAATATGAATGCCAACCTATTATTCATACCAGACACTTTGACTATTATTATTTAGTTGTTTACACCCTCTATAGGCTGGACTAAGTTAATGACATTAACCAGACTATTAAACGCCTTCCTAGGGAAAAATCATGCAACAGAGTGTCCCATCTGCAATATTTATAAATTTTTTAGGTAAAGCACCTCAATGGTATAAATACACCATTATTGCATTTTTAATAATTAACCCGCTGCTGTTTCAATTAAACCCTTATTTGTCTGGCTGGGTACTGGTTATTGAGTTTATTTTTACACTGGCCATGGCGCTCAAGTGTTACCCACTGCAACCTGGTGGTCTACTTGCTATTGAGGCACTATTAATTGGTATGACATCAACCATGCAAGTTGAACATGAAATAGCACAAAACCTAGATGTGCTTTTATTACTTATTTTTATGGTTGCCGGTATTTATTTCATGAAAGATCTGCTGCTGTATATTTTTACCAAGTTAGTGGTTTCAGTAAGAAGTAAGACCGTTTTATCGCTTGCCTTTGCAATAGCTGCTGCGTTTTTATCAGCTTTTTTGGATGCCCTGACTGTAATGGCGGTTGTTATTGCGGTGGCCATGGGCTTTTATAGTATTTATCACAAGGTGGCTTCAGGAAAAGATTTTATCAGTGAGCACGATATTAACGATGATAACCAAGTAAAAGAGGTAAACCGTCAAGAGCTTGAAGAGTTTCGTGCTTTTTTACGTAATTTACTCATGCATGCCTCGATTGGGACCGCACTTGGCGGCGTGTGTACTATGGTTGGTGAACCACAAAACTTAATTATTGCAGAGCGAGCAAGTTGGCTATTTGGTGAGTTCTTTTTAAGAATGCTGCCCGTTTCTTTACCCGTGCTTTTTGCGGGCTTATTAACAACCTTTTTATTAGAAAAAACAAAAACCTTTGGCTATGGGGCAAAACTGCCAGAAACCATTCATGCTATTTTAAAAAACCATGCACAAACACTTGATAAAAAACGCACCAAACGCGATAGAGTTAACCTCACAATTCAAGCACTTATCGCTATCTGGTTAATTACTGGCTTAGCGTTACATTTAGCAACCGTGGGCTTAATTGGTTTATCGGTCATTATTTTAGCCACGTCGTCGGCCGGCATAATAGAAGAGCACCAACTCGGTAAAGCCTTTGAAGAAGCCCTCCCCTTCACGGCACTACTTTGTGTATTTTTTAGTGTGGTTGCAGTAATCATCGATCAACAACTCTTTACTCCTGTGATTACTTGGGTACTAACATTTGAAGGGCACTTACAATTGGTGATGTTTTTTATCGCTAACGGATTGCTTTCAATGGTCAGTGATAATGTATTTGTCGGCACTGTATATATAAATGAAGTTGCTGCAGCTCTAAAAGCTGGTCAAATAACTCGAGACCAATTTGATTTACTTGCAGTGGCGATAAACACCGGCACAAACTTACCCAGCGTGGCCACCCCTAATGGTCAAGCTGCTTTCTTATTCTTACTGACATCAACACTAGCTCCCGTGTTACGCCTATCTTACGGTCGAATGGTGTATATGGCTTTACCTTACACTTTTGTGCTTACCTTTGTTGGGTTAAGCGCGACTTATTTTGGCTTGAGTGAAATAACCAGTTTGTTTTATGACTGGGGGATAATACAACACCACATCCCTGTAGCGAATTCTGGGCATTAAGAGCTTCCCCGACTTTGAGGAGCTAGGAAATTTCATAGCTCCTCCCTTTTACTTGCTCCGCTGTTTATCCTACGTCATAATCTAAGCCCTTATTTAAATACGGATTTGTTATGAACTGGCTTGCTAATCTAAGTACTCAACGTACACCTTGGTTATTATTCAGTGGGATTGTTTTTCTGCTTGAAGTCATCGCGCTCTTTTTTCAATACAACATGGGGTTAGCACCGTGCATTATGTGTATTTACCAACGCACCGCGGTATTAGGTTTACTTTTTGCAGGTATTATTGGCGCCAGTAAACCAAACAACCTCGTAGTCCGTATTGTCGCTTATACAGTGTGGGGGGTTTCAAGTGTATGGGGGTTACTAATAGCTCGTGAACACATTGAAATGCAAACAACCACAGACCCCTTTGCATTTAGCTGTGAATTTGAGCCAAATTTTCCAGAATTTATGCCGTTACATCACTGGATACCGCAATTTTTTGAAGCGACAGGTGATTGCGGAAATATAGATTGGCAATTTGCCAGCCTAAGTATGCCAGCATGGATGGAAATTATTTTTGTACTCTTTACCGCCACACTTTTTGCGTTAGTGGCCAGTCGATTAATCTCTAAAAAGTCACTTTAATATGTTTACTTTTTTTTCAAGCCAAGTTGATGAGCTTAAACATTTAAAAGTTCGTCAAAGACAAACCGTTATTGCGATCTCGTTAAGTATGCTCTCTCCTAGTGACAGAGTGTTAATGCGTATTGTAAAGCTTATGCTATTAAGCCCATTTTTTTTAATATTTACCCTTTTTGAAGGATGGCTACTAGTGCCCTTTTTAATTGTAGCTGGTTTAAGCTACCCGCTACTAACCGCCCCCGTAGATATTAACTTTGCTAAAAAGCACCTTGGTGCTGCCTTAAAACAGTTTGATCAGGGCGCATAGCGCCCTTTTAAGTTAAAACGCCACCTTTCCATTAAGTTTGGCTAGCATTTTTTTACCCACCCCTTTTACTTTAGCGAGATCTTCAAGTGATGCGAAATCACCATTAGCTTCTCTATAATCGATAATTGCCTGTGCCTTTTTCTTACCGACACCTGGTAACTTGATTAACTGTTTTAAATCAGCAGTATTAATATTAACCATGGCTGATTGCATCTGCTCTGATTGCATCTGCTCTGATTGCATCTGCTCTGATAGCATATCGCTTTGCGCAAAGGTGGTACCCATAGGTAATAAACATAAAGCAGCTGCTAACGAGATTATTTTAATTAATTTCATACTATTTCCTTTTGCGTTCCTACATGAACATTCATTGATTACTTACACCCAGCACTTTTAGATAACGTTGTGGTTACTAAGTACTAACGGTAACAATCACTCCTTGCGACTCCTTTACTGCAACGCGTTATAAAGTGACTTAATAAATAAAGTAGAGTTACTCTTTATTGTCAACCAAGCTGCAGATAAACTAAGGCTAAAGCTTGCAAAACCACGCGCAAGCTTGTACTGTATATAAAAACAGTAATCTAATGATTTAAAATAATCATATTGCCACGTAAGTAAGCAGGAGAAATCATGGCTGTTGTTGTTAAATATGTTGTAGAACGAAACGGAGTCGAGCGCATGACGTTTACTACTAAAAAAGAAGCTGATGCCTATGACAAAATGCTCGATATTGCCGAGTCACTAGAACTCATGCTTGAAAAAGTAGATGTGCCACTAAGTGAACAACAAGTTGAGTCGCTTGCACTTGAGATTGCGAAAAGTAAAGACGACTTTATGGCGGTACTTAAGGGGGCTAAAGAAGTACCTGCAAAAGCTAAAAAAGCAAAGTCAGATAACGTTGCTGATATAAAAGATAAAGCAGCGAGCTAATCTAAAAAATAGTATGCAGCTTATAAGCCGCACTACTAATTTATGAAACTGAATTCGTGATTCGTATTCAGTTTTTTTATGCCTTTAAGTAATAATAACAAGAAGCGAGTAAGACATCACAATTTGCTATTGTTACAAGTCAGTCAATAAAAAATGCCAACCAGTTAAACTGGTTGGCATTTTTTTAAACCAAAACTTTACGTTAGCTAATCACTTACAATGACGATTCAACTTCATCAAACAGATCAGTAATTTCTTTTTTCGGTTCAGCTGTTACGAGGCTTCCTACCACAATAGCAATACTCGCTAAAATGAAGCCTGGGACGATTTCATAAATTACACTGCTTAAGCTCTCACCATTAATGGTAATAGGCGCATAAATCCATACAAGCACTGTTAAAGCACCAATAACCATACCGCTAATAGCCCCTTTTAAGTTCATACGTTTCCAGTAAAGACTAAATAAGACAAGAGGACCAAATGCAGCACCAAAACCAGCCCACGCGTTGCTAACTAGATCAAGTATTGAACTATTACGGTCATACGCTAGGTAAATAGCAAATAACGCAACCAGTATTACGCTAATACGCCCTACTAATACCAGCTCAGTTTGAGAGGCATCACGGTTTAAGTAAATCTTGTAGAAGTCTTCAGTTAACGAACTTGAACACACCAATAATTGCGATGAAATCGTACTCATAATCGCAGCTAAAATAGCAGCCAGTAGGAAACCTGCAATTAACGGGTGGAAAATTAATTCAGCCAATACTAAGAAAATTGTTTCTTTATCGGCAATTGGCATTTGATTTTCAATCATGTATGCAGCACCGAATAAACCGGTAAATACTGCACCAATGGCAGATAAGGTCATCCAAGACATACCAATACGACGCATGGTTGGCATTTCTTTTACTGAACGAACAGACATGAAACGAACAATAATATGAGGCTGACCAAAGTAACCTAAACCCCATGCCATTGCAGAAATAATAGCAATGGTAGAACCACCTGCAAACCAGTCAAGCATACTTAAAGAATGAATTTCGCTTGCTTTAGGCGAGCTTAGTAACTGCTGATAATTTGCATTTGCTAAGGTATCCATAAATGGTTGGTCAAGCATCATATAAGTGGCAATTGGCACTGCTAACAACGAAATAAACATGATACAGCCTTGCACAAAGTCTGTAAGGCTAACCGCTAAAAAACCACCAAATAAGGTATAAACCACTACCACACCTGTGGTGATGTATAAGCCCATTTCGTAGCTCATTTGAAATGAGTTTTCAAATAACTTACCACCGGCGACTACGCCTGATGAAGTATACAAAGTAAAGAACACAATAATAACAATTGCAGAGATCACACGGAGGATATTCTTGTTATCATCAAAACGATTTGCAAAATAATCAGGGATGGTAATAGAGTCATTTGCTTTTTCAGTATAAACACGCAGTCTTGGGGCGACTAAGAAATAGTTTGCCCATGCGCCTAATACTAAGCCAATAGCAATCCAAACCTTGCTAAGCCCAAACAAGTACATTGCGCCAGGTAGGCCCATAAGTAACCAACCACTCATGTCTGATGCACCCGCTGATAAGGCAGCAACACTGGGGGCTAAATTACGACCACCTAGCATATACCCTGATATATCGCTGGTAGATTGCTTATATGCGTATAGTCCTATTCCCAGCATTACAATAAAATATAATGCCAGTGAAATAATCATTCCTGTTTCCAAATTCGCCTCCACTTAAAAAAGTAATAACAGGCTTGTAATCCAAATAATGACTCTTGAGATTTTATAATTAAGACAGTATTGGAATAAAAGCTTTCTACTGAACTATAACACGGTAATTGCTAATAACTCCAACCCGCTAATTTAAGTAGATAAAAAACCATCTATTCGCTCGCTTTTAAAACAAATAGAATAAAAAACAATGAGTTTAGATTAATAAAAATCACCTAAGCCATGATATTTCATTAATAATAATTCATTTTACCGATGCTATTTTGAATGTTTTCCAATATATTATTACAATGTTAATCAATTTCTACTCTTTCGGAATCCTATATGTATTTTTACGCTGCTCGGCAACCTATTTTAGATCGCAATAAAGAACTAATTGGCTATGAGCTTTTATTTCGTGATGGAGTTGATAACGTATTTCCAGATATTGACGGCGATGAAGCCACGTCTAGACTGATTGAAGGCAGTCAATTTAACTTTGGCTTAGAAGATTTAACTGATAATAAACCCGCTTATATTAACTTTACCTTAGACACCTTGTTAAAAGGCTACCCAACCCTTTTAAACAAAGATGGGGTGGTAATTGAAATACTCGAAACCGTCCAGCCAGGTAAACGCTTATTGGCAATTGTTAAAGACCTAAAAGAAAAAGGCTATACGCTAGCGTTAGATGACTATGCACATCAACCTGTATGGCGGCACTTTTATCCGTTTATCGATATTATTAAAGTCGATTTTTTAACTTGTGATATTGAAAACGTTAAAACGATCATAGAGGATTTAAAACCTTATCCACATATAAAATTACTTGCTGAAAAGGTTGAAACTTACGCGCTTTACAATCAAGCTTTTGAACTAGGTTTTGAATACTTTCAAGGCTTTTTCTTTTCAAAACCAGAAATGGTGCAAAGCAAGGCATTACCGCCATCGGGCATGGCACTGGCTGAGCTACTCTATGAAACTTCCAGCGTAGAAATGGATCTTAAGAAGATCACCGATGTATTTGAGCGTGATGTTAACTTATCGTATAAGCTCTTGCGCTATTCAAACTCAGCAGCATTTGCTCGCCGCTTTGAAATAAACACTATAAAACAAGCGCTTATTGTATTGGGCGCGGCTGAAATAAAAAAACTACTCTCTTTATTATTTGCCGCACAAGTCTCTGCAGACAAACCTCTGGAGCTTATTAGACTGTCGCTAACACGGGCACGTTTTTGTGAGTTGTTAGCTATTTCACATAGCAAACTTAAAGATACAGGTATGGCGTTCTTAACCGGCATGATGTCGCTTATGGATGCGATATTAGATGAAGAAATGGACAGCATAATGCTTAAATTGCCTCTGTCTAATGAGATAAAAACAGCGCTGTTAAAAAATGAAGGACTACTTGCTGAATACTTAAACTTGGTCACTCTGTATGAGCATGGTGATTGGCAAGCTGCGAACGACAAAGCTCAGCAACTAAACTTAGGTGATGAAGTGTCTGATGCATATCACGAAGCTCTCAACTGGGTTAGTGAGCAAATGCAGGTGATGATTGATAGCTAAATAAATTATTACTAATTAAGAAAAAACGCCAGCATTTGCTGGCGTTTTTGTTTTAATTAAAGGCTTTCTAAGAAATCTTCATCAAAATCTTCAGGCTCTTCTTTTATTGGCGGATTGCCATCGTAGAGTTCATATAACTGACGCTGAAAGTAAATGTCTTTAACAAACAGGTATGGGTCTAATGAATCATTTAATAAACCCTCTTGAGCCATTAAAGACGCCCTTGCCTCAACCGCCTTTAACGCAAACACTAAAATTGTTTGTGGTGTAGTCAGTGCAATTTTAGGTAAAACCACATTATCAACAACATCACCGGTTAAGTTACGTGCAGTTGATGGCCCCATTGCCGGGATCATTAAATAGGCACCATCGCCTACTCCCCACACACCTAAGGTTTGGCCAAAATCTTCATCAGTTACTTCAAGCCCTAACGAACTTGCAACGTCAAATAAGCCAAACACTCCCACCGTAGAATTCACTAAAAAGCGCGCAAAATTAATTCCGGCACTGCTTGGCTTTCCTTGCAGACCCGCATTAATAATATCAACCGGTGCTGTAATATTATCGGTAAAATGCACAATACTTCGACGCACAGGCTGTGGGGTTACTGTTATATAACCCACTGCCGCAGGCCTTAAAATATAAGCATCAAGTACGTCCATATTAAAGTCATAAATAGGTCTGTTTACACTTTGTATGGGATCGCGCTCATCATATTTACTCTCAGGCACTTGAGCACAACCCGATAACGTGAGTAAACATAATAAAAGTAAGCCTTGTTTTAACATCTCAAATCCTTAAGGTATTAATGTATCAATGTTCAGTTGCACTTGGCGCACCTCTTTAGAAGCAAGCACTTGAGAATGCCCTTCAAGCTCCCCAGTGCTTGGCATAACTGAATCATCATTAGAGATACGCGCAGAAATGATAATTTCACTCGCACTCGATAAGTTTAGCCCTGCCATCATGGCATTAGCATCGCTCAGCTCAACCGTAATTGGAAAGCTATAGTCTGTTAGTTTGACCACGGCTAAAGGCATCGGTGATCCCTTAGCCGCTTTAGCAAACACAAACAAAATACCGTTATTGGGCTGTTTGTCTGCAAGTTGGCTATCGATATCAACGGTAACTTGAATACTTTGAGCCGCTAACTGATCGCCACTGGTTGCCACGTTTTGCTGAGCAATTTGTAGATCGATTTCGCTAATACGTTGGTTGATCATAGCATAGCGCGTATCAGACTCATCCATACTTGCAAGTAACACCTCAAACGCTGCCTTTGCCTGTAGCCAGTCTTTTCTCTCAAAGGCGATCAGTGCAAGTAACGAAATCGCATCAAGGTTATTTGGTTGAGCTTGCAGTACTTTAGAAAGCATACCCGCTGCACGAGTCATGTTCTCTTCACTGCCCTCAAGTAATAGCACCTGAGAGTAGCTAACAAGCGCCTGCATATTATCAGGGTTTATTTTTAATGTTTTATCAAATGACTGTTTCGCCATATCAAATTCATTTAGCATTAAAGCAACACGCCCTAACAACATCCAAGCGACTTCATCATCACCGCTTTGGCTTAACTTAGTACGCAGTGCTAGGGCAAACGCTTGTAACTCATTTTTAGTTAATGGCTCGCCCTTTTGCATTACGGCGCGCTGACCATAATCGGCCAAGTTATCCATTGCATCATGCCAAGCTGCAATTTGTTGCTGGCTGCCTGTCATTGCATAAAAAATACCTGCTAATGCAATTAAAAACGCCGCCCCTGTTAAAGCAAATATACGATTGTCACCACGGCTATTTAGTGACTTCTCTGGCAATAATTCATTAAGTAAACGGCGTTTTAATTCAATAATAGCTTCGCTGTGATTTTGCGAGTCTATACGTTGATTATCTAAATCTGCCTGTAATTCAACTAAACGCTGTTCATAAATGCTGATAAGCTGTGCATTGGCGTTGTGGGTGATGGTTACTATGCGCTCTTTTTTTAAAAAAGGCACAATAATAAACAGCAATGCAATGAGTGTGAGTAAAGCAAAAGACGCCCACATTAAAATCATTTAACTTTGCTCCTGATGTTTATTTTGTTTAATCAGCTTATTGAGCATCACTTCATCAGCGTCACTCCAGGTTTGTTTTACCGACGCTTTACGTTGGCGAATCACAATAAAGCCAAACCCAATTATTACAATGAGTACCGGAAGTACCCACAGTATTAACGTAGCCGGCGTTACCGGTGGATCGTAATGAACAAAGTAGCCATAGCGGTCAATCATATAGTCAATGACTTCATCTTTGCTTTTACCATCTTTTACCAACGCCAGCACTCGCTCGCGCAAGTCTTTTGCGACAACGGCATCAGAGTCAGCAATATTCTGGTTTTGACATTTAGGGCAACGTAATTCTTTTGTTAGCTCTTCAAAACGAACCGCTTGTTCGTTGCTATCAAACTGATAACGATCTTGCTGAGCAAACGCAGCTAAACTAATAAATAAGCTAAGGGTTAATAAAAACAATCTCATGGCTGCAGCTCCTGCATAAGAGGCGCAAACTTAGCGCGCCAAACTCGAGGGTTTATATCACCGGTGTGGTGTAACAAAATAGTGCCATTTTTATCTACTAAAAATGTCTCTGGTGCACCGGACACCCCTAAATCTAAAGACAATGAACGTTCTAAATCTAAAATATTAAATTGATAAGGGTCGCCCGCACGTGAAAGCATATTACTCACATCGTCACGCAGTGCTTGCATATCAAACGGGCCATCAAAATCGGCGTCGTAACTTTGTACATAATACAAGCCGATAATTTTAACCCCTTGCTCGCGTAGCTTAGTTAAATAACCAAGCTCAGCTAAACACGTTGGACACCATGTGCCCCATACGTTTAGTAAATACACGTCCCCCTTTAGCTGCTCATCAGTCCAACGTTTATCGTCTTGCATTAAATCAGGTAAATTAAACGCAGGCACCGTTTGACCAATGCGCCCTGTTTGTATTTCCCGCGGGTTGGCAAACAACCCTTGGTATAAAAACACACAAATAAAGATAAAAATTAATAAAGGGGCAATTGCGATAAGTTTACGGTTCATACTGCCCCCTCTATTTCATCTTTTCGCGGTGAGGCGCGATAGCGCTTATCGAATAAAATCACAAAACCAGCGAGTGAGATCAGAATACCGCCAATCCACATCCAACGTACAAACGGCTTATGGTAAATGCGTAATGACCATGCCCCTTCACTTAGTTGCTCACCAAGCGCAAGATATAAATCACGAGTGAATCCGGCATCAATAGCGGCTTCGGTCATAAATTGCATACCAATATCGTAACGACGCTTTTCTGCATATAAACGCGTTACAGTGTCATTCCCTTTTAATACCGTCACGACACCAGCATGACCACTGTAGTTTGCACCACGAATCGTCTTCACACCTTCAAAGCGGTATTGATACTGGTTAAGCTGCACGATATCGCCTTGCTTCATCGATACATCACGCTCAACTGAATATGCCGAGGTGAGTGTAATGCCCGCTATAACAAAGGCTAAACCAACATGCCCCAGCACCATTGCCCAATAGCTTAAACCTAAACGCTTTATACCGAGTTTAACCGAGCCATGAACCGCTGCTTTGGTATATAAATCAATAAAAGTGGCAATAAATATCCATACACCTAGCGTGGTTGCTAAAAGTGTTAATGGAGTCACTACCTCATAGCTACTAAATAACCACGCACAGGTAATGATAATACTGGCTAGTGCGCCTACAAATATTTTATTTTGTAAAAAGGCCCACTTATTCTGCTTCCAACGCAGGAAAGGTCCAATGCCCATTAAAATAGCAAATGGCACCAGTAAAATAGCAAACATTTTATTAAAGAAAGGTTCGCCAATTGAAATACTGCCTAGCCCCATTTCCTTGTGCACCATAGGTAATAATGTACCTAACAGTACAATTAACGTAGCAACCACTAAGAAAATATTGTTTAACCAAAGTGCCACTTCACGCGATACAAATTTATAACGCCCTTCACTTTTAACTTGTGAGACACGCAAGCCATATAACGCTAAACCGCCGCCAACAACTACGGCCAAAAAGCCAAGAATAAATAAGCCACGATCAGGGTCTGTTGCAAAGGCATGCACCGAAACAATAATTCCTGAGCGAACGATAAAGGTGCCTAGTAAACTTAATGAAAATGCCGCAATAGCCAGTAACACTGTCCATGATTTAAATACGCCACGTTTTTCAGTCACACTTAAAGAGTGCAGTAACGCGGTTGCAACTAACCATGGCATGAGTGATGCATTTTCAACAGGATCCCAGAACCACCAGCCGCCCCAGCCTAGCTCTGAATAGGCCCACCAACTACCTATGGTGATACCTAAGGTTAAAAAGCCCCATGCCGTCATTGTCCATGGGCGTGACCATTTTGCCCAGGTGTTATCAAGCTTGCCGGTTAACAACGCGGCAATAGCAAAGGCAAAAGCAACAGAAAGACCGACATACCCCATATAAAGTAATGGAGGGTGAATGATCATCCCTGGGTCTTGTAATAATGGATTTAAATCGCGTCCCTCAACAGGGAAATAGGGCAGTAAACGTTCAAACGGACTTGAAAGTAGCAAGGTGTACATCATAAATCCGACACCTAAAAAGCCAAGCACACCTAATACGCGAGCACGAAGTACCCAAGGCAGTGACTTTGAACGCACAGCAACAACGGCGGTCCAACCGGCCTGCATTAATAACCACAGTAAAATAGCGCCTTCATGGCCACCCCATGTTGAGGTTATTTTATAATACCAAGGCAAGGTGCTACTTGAGTGATACGCTACATAAGATACGGTAAAATCATCGGTTAAGCTGGCATAAATAAGCGCAGCAAAAGACAAAGCAACAAATGCAAACTGACCAATAGCAAGTGATGGCGCAGCGCGCATCAGACGAAGGTTTCCTGTGTGTGCACCCCAAAGTGGGAAAATACACAACAGCACACTGAGTACCATGGCCAATGTTAGGGAAAAATAACCAAGTTCTGGGATCATATTAGCTCCCGCTATCTAAATTGTATTTTGGTTTCTCATGCTTAATTCCTTTTACTGCCTCGGCAACCTCAGCTGGCATATATTCTTCATCATGCTTGGCCAACACTTCAAATGCTTCAATCACGTTAGGCTCTACTAACACACCTTGCGCAACAATCCCTTGCCCTTCACGAAATAGATCAGGCAAAATTCCTTGATAACGCACAGTGACCAATGGGCCAGTATCAATCAACTTAAAGCTTACCTGTAAGCTTTGCTCATTTCTTTGCACTGTACCAGGGACAACCATACCGCCAATGCGGAGCTTTTGTCCTATATGAGGCTTTTCTTTATTCGGGCCTTTACCATCAATTAATTCACTGGGGGTGTAAAACAAATTAATGTTTTCTTGTAAGGCGTACAACACTAAACCAATTGATCCACCAATACCAAAGAGTACGGCAATAATAACCAAAAGGCGTTTTTTACGTCTAGGGTTCACGAGGTTTGCTCCTGCTTAGAATTTTTAATTCGAGTTTCACGCGCAATTTGCTGCTCTACCGACGCTAAAATTTGTTTTTTGTCGCGTAACGAGCTAAATAAAATGCCTAATAAAATTAATGCGCATGTACCAAAAGAAAGCCATACATAAAAGCCATAGCCTCCCATTGCAATAAAATCTGAAAACGAGTCAAACTGCATAATTACCCCTTAGTTAACAACTGTCGCACCCATGGGCGGTGCTTTTCACGGTGTAAAATTTCATTTTTAAGACGAATTAAAGTCACAGTACCAACAAACGCGGCAAAGGCTAAAATATTAATCATTAACGGCCAAAACATACTTGGATCTACCGCGTCGCGGTTAAACTTAGTGATGCTTGCCCCTTGATGCAGGGTATTCCACCATTCCACCGAAAAGTGAATGATAGGCAAGTTAATAACCCCAACAATAGCTAAAATAGACGCGGCGCGACCGGCTGATTTTTTATCTTCAAAGGCATGGTACAAAGACAACACCCCTAGATATAAAAATAACAAAATGAGTTCAGAGGTCAGTCGTGCATCCCATACCCACCAAGCACCCCACATAGGTTTACCCCACGCAGCACCGGTGATTAAGGCTATTGCGGTCATGCAGGCACCTACGGGTGCTATTGCAATCACCGCAAGCTCTGCATTGCGTAATTGCCATACAAGCGCAACAATGGCTGCAATCGCCATTGATGAATAAGCGCCCATAGATAAAATAGCGGAGGGCACGTGAATAAAAATAATACGGTAACTGTCTTTTTGTTGGTAATCGGCAGGAGCAAAACCTAATCCCCAGACCCAACCAACAACCATACTAATAACCGTTACTACTGCAAAATATGGCAGTAGAGTATTGCATAATTGATATGCTCGCTCTGCTTTCGCATACGGATGTAACCACTTCCACATATTAACTTACACTCACTTTTAATGCTGATGATATGGCAATTGGCGCACTGATAGTCGCAACGACTAACATCGCACCAAGGATTGCAAGCTGACCACTATAATCCAGCGACATAGTGCTGGTATCAATAGCGGAAGTTGCAAAAATTAAAACCGGAATATACAAAGGCAAAACGAGCAGACTCATTAAAATGCCGCCTTTTTGTAATCCCACAGTCAAACCCGCCCCTATTGCGCCAATGAAGCTCAATAAAGGCGTGCCCAATAATAGCGTTAATAACGTTGCCACTAAGGCAGTCGTTTCTAAATTTAGTAGTAAAGCAAATAAAGGGGTCATTAGCACTAACGGGAGGCCGGTGATCACCCAGTGTGCAGCTACTTTGCCCAGCACCGTTAATGATAAGGGGTATGACGAAGCAATGAGCTGCTCCAAAGAGCCATCGTGGTAATCATCTCTAAACAGTTTATCAAGGCCAAGCATGGTCGATAATAAAGCCGCAACCCAAATAATGCCCGGGGCCATTCTTGATAGCAAGCCTGGCTCAGGCCCTATGGCTAATGGAAACAGTGAGATAACAATTAAAAAAAACAAGATAGGATTAACTATTTCAGCGCGCTGACGAAAAGCGAGCTTAACGTCTTTGCTAAATACCGCGACAAATAACTGCCAATATGAGTGCTGTCGTGTCATTAGTGGCGGTACTCCAAAGTCAACGTTTGTAAGTCACTAAAGTGAGTGGTTAAATCTTGGTGTGTTGTTAACAAAATAGCGCCCCCCTTTGATAAGTGCTCAGTAAAACGTTGCTGTAAAAAGGCAACCCCGCTTTTATCTAGCGCCGTAAAAGGTTCATCTAAAACCCATAACTTGGCCTCAGATAACCATAATCGAACGAGAGCCACTCGCCGCTGTTGACCCGCAGATAACGTTCTTACAGGCACATCTTCCAGCCCTACTAAACCTAATTTACTTAATAAAGGGTATAAGTCAGGAGTATCAACATAACCATTAATAGCCAACCAATGTGCTACATTTTCAAGCGCGGTAAGTTGTACGTTAACACCGGTTTTATGGCCTATAAATAATAAGTCTCTGGCATATTCGTCATAATATTTTTTGATAGATTGATTTAGGTATAAAATATCACCTTCATCCGGCAGCGAAAAACCAGCAATAATGCGCAATAATGATGTTTTACCAGCCCCATTAGGACCAGCTAACTGCATGATTTGACCGCTTTTAAGGCTAAAATTAAGTTCATCAAACAAACAACGCTCTTGCTTGATACAAGTAACGGACTTAATGTGTAACAAGATGACGATTCTCTCTGCCAAAAATTAGCGGTAAGTCTACCATAATGATAGGGTAATACGAATATTGCTTTAGAATCGATTTACTTAAAATACAGAAAACTTGATATAAAATAATGAATACACCAACGTACATCACATTGTCTAACCCACAGGTTAGTAATCAAACAACTGATTCTGGTAAGGCTGCGTTAGCAACACTGCCACCTGAAGTGCTGACGGCAAAAAATATTCAGTTTTCTAAAGATTCAGTCACGCTTGATGTGTTTATAAATAAGCATTGGCAAACGATTCGCCTTGGTACAACTGAGACACCCATAAACGTTGAAAAAATAGCAAGCGCTAACATACAGTTAAGTGCAGATGGTAAAAGCTTAACCATCATCCCTAACAATACAACTTTAACAATTAAACAACCGGCTCAGTTGCAACGATTTTTAAATTTTATAAACACCCAAAGTGATATTCAAAACAGTCCACTATCACTTCAGGTGGTATTACAACCTACACCAAAGTTGGTCATTGAAAAATTTAATGCCAGTATTGCTATTAATAAACACGTTGCACAATTACTCGCAGATGAGCCTTTAATAAAGGGGATGATTGAAACGGATAGCAAAGGTACACGACTTAATATTATTAACCGTTTTACTGATATAGTGCACTCACAGCCAATAAACCAAGCCAAACTAACACAGTTGCTTGCCAGTAATTTAAGCCCAGCTCAGCTTCATGCTATGCCTAAGTTTGCGGTATTAAGCCCAAACTCTTTTAAAGACTCATTAACTATTAACCTTAGTCACCGACAATTAAGTGAACTACCTACCATCCCGACTAAGGTAAACATTACTCACCAAGCAGATAAATTACTGATCAAAACCGCTTATCATAATATGACTGTGAGCCTTAAAAACTCATTTAGTAAACCGTTTAATGAGATGCTCTCTTTGCAACAATCGCAAAGCCTAATTGATCACTCGCCAAGTAAACAGCATCCGCTCAGCACGATAAATAGTCCGATACAATCATGGTTGAAAAGCAGTTTTGCTGATTTTAAAACGCGTATTTTAGATGCGGTAAAGTACTTTGAAAGCAAGCCATTTACAACCTCGGTAAGCTCATCTCAAAAACCAGAATTTACAGGCAATGCTCAGCAAAAATGGCTCACCCCAATGCAAAAAATTGACATGACACAATTAAAAAACGTGTCAAATTTAGCGCCGCCCCTAATGCAATTTACCCAGCAAATAAAATCAAGCGTTTCTATGTGGCAACAACAACCGTTATTAGCACACGCTTTATCTCCTTTAGTGACTCCTTTCTCATCCCCATCAACTAACGCGGCTACATTAGGTCAGAGCTTACAGCCTTTAGAAAGACTCTTATTAGCGACGGTTGTAAAACAAAGTCCAAGTACCTCAATAGAACAAAAAGATGCGACAAAGCAAATAGTAAGCAGCCAACTTAATACCATTACAAGCAAACTGACTGATCAAGGAACCGATTTAAACCGTTTAGTTAATCAGGCTTTTAATCGCATGTTGTCAGATACTAATTTACACCCAGCAACCATACAGCGCGAAATACTCAGCACCATAAAGCCCACACAACTTCAAAGCGACATTTTACAGAGCTCGTTTAATAGAGGTGTTGAACAGCTTTCATTAAGCATTTTAGCCGCGCCTATCATTAACCAAAATCCAAGTGCAGTGAGTATTAATAATCAAACGGGTTTAGAAGCTTTACTGCAGGTTTTATTACCGACGTTTAAAGTAGGTAATAGCGCCAATAAATTGTTGGAACAATTACAGCAACCACAAGTACAAGCATTAGCAGGTGAATTAACCCAAATTAAGAACACATTAAGCCAAGTACAAACGCCTGCTATTAGTCAACAACCTGACACAAACGCCTTGGTGCAGTTTTTATTACCGATGAAGTTACCTGCTGAAGCGGCGCAAACAGAAATAACTTTAGGGCAGTATAAAAAGCACAGTAGCGGTAAACTAGCGGATAAAAACGTGTGGTTTGTAAGATTAAATTTTGATTATGCCGAGCTGGGTAAGCTACAAATAATCGCAGAGCTCATGGATAAAGCTGTAGATTGTCAGTTGTTAGCCTCAACCCAAGCGGTGAGCGCTTTAGCTCATCCACATCTTGATAATTTACGCTCAAAACTGGCAAAACAAGGCTTACAAGTGGGTGAACTTAAACTAAAACGAGCGGATGACAACCATCAAGCATTTTACCAATCCCATGCCATTATTAATATTAAGGTTTAGTCATGACTGAGTCATCAAAAAGCAATTCAGCAATTGGACTACTCTACGAGGCGGGACATTCACCCATTGTAAGTGCTAAAGGGTTTGGTGAACTGGCGGATGAAATTATTGCCCTAGCCAAAGAAAAAGGAATTTTAATCCATCAAGATGAAGCACTTGCAAATACACTATCGAAACTAGACCTCGCAGAAGAGATCCCCAAAGAGTTGTACTTTGTTATTGCTGAGCTCATTGCGTTTTCATACGTGGTTAGAGGAAAGTTTCCACCTGGTTGGCAAGACTTTCAGGGAAAGCTAAATATAAAAGCATAACGCAGTGTTATAAAAGCAAAAAAGGCGCTAAGCGCCTTTTTGTTTGTGTAATGAAAACAACAGTTCAGCCTCGGCGCGGGGTAATTCACATTCGCGAATAACCTCATCTAAATCAGCACCTAACTCAACCATTTTTACTGCACGAGAGTATATTTTAGCATCGGGATCATCGTATTTTTGAGCTGCTTGTTGCTGTATCAGCTCTTGGTTTTGTTGTTCTACCTCAAGCACACGCTTACCAATACTCAGTAAACCGGTTCGCAACTCTGACACTTCGCTACGTAAAATATTAATCTGCTCTGATGAATCTTTAACCTGTTGTAATTGCGCGCCAAGCTCACTCGCATAGCGCTTTTTAAACATCACAATTAAAAGCAGCGAGAGTAGCCCAAAAACTAAACCCGCAATAGCAATACCAAGTAATAACATAGTTTTATGTAGAGAAGCTTATATATCGCTTAACTCATCCCATTCGTCATCACTAAGTAGTTTATTTAAATCAACCAGAATAAGTAACTCATTGTCGCGGTTACATACACCTTGAATAAATTTAGCACTTTCCTCTGTACCTACATTTGGCGCACTGTCAATTTCAGAGCTACGTAGGTAAACAACCTCAGAAACGCTATCGGCTAAAATGCCAATCACTTGCTCTTCAGCTTCAATAATTAAAATACGTGAATTATCCGTCGCTTCAATATCAGGTAAACCAAAACGAGAGCGAGTATCAATAACGGTAACAACATTACCACGTAAGTTAATAATACCAATCACATACGAAGGCGCACCTGGTACAGGAGCAATCTCGGTGTAACGCAGTATTTCTTGCACTTGCATTACATTTACGCCATAAGTTTCATCTTCTAGCTTGAAAGTAACCCACTGTAAAATCTCATCATTATTATCTGCATTTTTCTTAGCTGACAGTAATTTATCTTCACTCATGCTCTTACCTCGTAATGGTCATTACTTGTGACGGCTATCTAAGCCTTTCTCTAATAGTGCGTTTAAATTATTAACATCTATTAAAGCACACATTTTTTCTTTAATTACTCCAGCAAGCCATGGGCGCTTACTGTTATTTGTACGCCATTTTACATCTTCTTTACTCAATGTAATGTTATTTATTAGTTTTTCTGCTAATAAACCCCATTGGCTATCACCTAAAGTGATGAGGTATTGATAATTTAAAGATGCCTCTAACTGCTCATCGTACTTTTCAGGCATAACCCAGCGAGCGGTATCAACAACATTGAGCTTTTCTTCTCGGTTTATCATAACCCCTTTAAACCACTTAGGCTTGCCAAATAAATGATTTACTTCTCTAAGCTCATGAATGCCACCTAAGGCTTTTAGCGGCACCGCTAAAGTAAGCCCTGCCACTTCAAAAAACAGCGCTTGAAACTCACCATCAAAGTAGTCAGCTTCACCACCTACAGCCACCTCTTGCTCAGGCACGACGTGTTGCTCTTGGAGAGTGTCAATTTCTACATTCGATACTTGCTTATTAAGCTTTTTAACTTCAACAACAGGCTCAACTATTACTGGTTGTTCTTTTTGCTCTTCATACGTTACCTGCTCAAGCAGTTTAGCAACAGGCTCAAGGTCTTTTGTTGGTTCGTCATCAGATAATAACGCCCCTAAGTACTGAGTGACTACTTTTTCATTAGCAAATAATTGCTTACTCATTTATTAACCTTGTTTTATTAAATATTTAAGTAATGCTTTATAAGCATAGACTCCACGCGCATTTGGGCAAAAATCTACCGGTACTTTTTGCGCTAAACTTGCATCTCTAAATTTAGTATCAACAGGAATAACGCCTGGCCATACTTTTTCTTTATACGTTTCTTGTAATGTTTTATAGGCCTCAAGCGATGCTTTGGTTCGTTTATCATACATAGTTGGAATGATAGTATATTCATAGCTTTTCGCTTGAGAGGTTTGCATTAACTCCATAGTACGCATCATTCTATCGAGCCCTTTAAGCGCCAAGAACTCAGTTTGCACCGGCACTAACACTCTTTCACAGGCAGCAAGCGCATTGACCATCAGCACACCTAAAACAGGTGGGCAATCTAAAATTGCGTAATCGTAATACTCGCTAATTTTAGCCAGTGTTTTTTTTAAAATCAGGCCCATTCCCGTTTTATTACCCATGCTACGGTCAAGTGTCGCGATCGCCATAGTTGCAGGTAAAATATCAAGGTTTTCAATTGTTGAGGGGCATAATGCTTGCAATATTTCTTCGCTTTTCATACTCGAGCCGCGAGTAAAAATATCGTAAACACTGACCTCTAAATCTTCTGAATCAATACCAAAGTAATAGGTTAGTGAAGCATGAGGATCTGTATCAATCAATAACACGCGCTTGCCTTGAAGCGCAAGGATCCCTGCAAGGCTAACCGCTGTAGTGGTTTTGCCTACTCCCCCTTTTTGATTGGCTACTGTCCAAACTTTCACATTACATCCTAATTACTGTTCGTTGCGCGTTGTAACACGGATGCCACCATGCGGTAAACGGATTATTTTTATTGTATCATCTTGGGCAGGTAGCTCAATTTCTGGCTGACTTTGCTCTGATACTGAAATTGATGATTTCGTTTGTTCATCAGAGGGCTCTGGTGCTAAACCATATTTAGAAAGTGCAATCACCACTTTACGGTTTTCAGCACGCCCAGCTTCGGTATCATTATCGGCAAAGGGCGAGTATTGACCATACCCCTCAATGGCCATGCGCGCAGATTCAATGCCCAAACGCTCTAGCTCAACTAATATTGAGGTTGCACGCGCCACTGATAACTCCCAATTAGAACGAAATATTTCATTTCGTATGGTTTCGTTATCTGTATACCCGCGTACTCTTATATAGTTATCGACTGATGCAATGATTGCTTCAATTTTTTTTACAATCTCTTTGGCCTTGTTATGTGCAACAGCACTACCACTGGCAAACAACAATCCGGAATTGAGCTCAATAACCAACCAGTCTTGGCTTAGTTCTAAGCTAGCCTCGCCACTGCGTATCTCATCAATCAGCGACGATTGTAATTTAGCCAATAAACTATCCAGCGGCTTACCTAAGTGGCGTTGACTAATATTACTATTGTCACTTTGACCATCGAGTAACATTGGGCCTTGCTCTTGCTCTTGAATACTTTCGCCATAGAGTATTTCAGCCTCAGGGGTCACCCTTTCAAGCAATAAAGCATCACCATTTACCCCGTTACCCTGCTGAGAATATTGTTTCGTTGACTTATCAAAAACATGCTCCAGAGAATCAGATAGTACTTGTATATTGTCTTCTTTATTTATTGAAATGGCATACAATACAACAAAAAATGCGAACATAATGGTCATGTAATCTGCATAGGAAACTAGCCAACGCTCAGTGTGTTGATTTTTAGTGTTTTGATGACGTAAGCGACGGCGCAACATAACCGCTAATTTGCCTGTAAAATAGGACGTTCAACACGGTAAGCTTCAAGCTTTAATTCTATATTAATAGGGCTCTCACCTTGGCTAATAGCAATTACACCTTCCGCTAACATTTCGTGATAAAGCATCTTTTGTTCAACCCGTTGCTTTAATTTATTGGCCATAGGCAAAAACAGTAAATTAGCTAAACCTACGCCATATATAGTAGCAATAAATGCAGTAGCAATGCCCGTCCCTAATTGCTCAGGATCATTAATAAATGACATGGCTTGAATCAATCCAAGCACAGCACCTAGGATACCGATAGTCGGGCTGTAACCTCCCATCGCTTCATATACACGGCTAGCTTCAAGCAATCGTTCTCGTTCAAGTAATAAATCTATTTCAAGGGTATCGCGTAGTTTTTGCTCTGAACAGCCATCAACTAATAAACTCAGTCCTTTGGCGGCATAGGGATCTGAATGCGCAAGTGCTTCGTTTTCTAATGCTAAATACCCTTCTTGACGGGCTTTATGCGACCAGCGTTTTACTTGCTCAATAGCATCTTCAATATCGTGCTCATCAGTAACAAAAACCCAATGTGTAATACTAAGCATTTTTTTAAATGTATTGGCTGATGTTTGTAGCATCACCGCACCTAATGTACCGCCTAATACAATAATTAATGCTGGCACATTAAACAGCGCAGATACCACACCTCCCTCTAAAGAATAACCTATTGCAATAGCACTTAATGCAACCAATAACCCTAAAATAGAAAGCTTATCCAAAGCCAACCTCTCTTTTTAAGCGCACCGCCACATCATGAAGGCCTATGTTTTCATTTGCTAATCCAGCACTAGCTACTGCTTGCGGCATACCATAGACAACACAACTTTTCTCATCTTGAGCCCAAATTGTAGCGCCAGTTTGTTTAAGCATACGAGCACCGTCACGACCATCTGCGCCCATACCAGTTAAAATAATGGCAAGTACATCGCCTTGATACGCTTTTGCTACACTAGCAAAGGTAATATCCACACTAGGCTTATAGCTAACTCGTTCATTTTTATCTTCAAATACACGTAATGTTCTGTTTGAACCTCGCCCTTCTACCATCATTTGCTGTCCGCCTGGCGCTAAATAAGCACAGCCTGGTTGCAGTCTATCGCCTTGCTGTGCTTCTTTTACTTTAATTTTACACAAGCTATCTAATCGGGTCGCAAACGCAGGTGTAAATGCAGCTGGCATGTGTTGTATGAGTAGTATTGGGTGTGGGAAATTAGCAGGTAACTGAGTCAATATAGTTTGCAGTGCAACTGGTCCACCTGTTGATGTGCCAATAGCAATTAATTGATATTGCTTACCACTAGCACGCGTTGATGTGCTACTAGAAGGCGTTGGGCTTGCGCTTTTAAAGCTACGATCAGGTTGCACTATAGGCTTATGAGCAAAGCGCTCAGAGGTGCTTGGCGCTGGTTTAAGACTTGGAGCAGCAGGCGCTCTGATAATTCTACCATTTCGCTGGCGGCCTATTTCTTTAACTTTATTTTGTAATAGCTTTATTGCGTCGTCGTTATTACGAGCAATATCTTCAAACTTTTTCGGTAAAAAATCCATCGCGCCGGCATCAAGTGCATCTAAGGTGGCAGATGCGCCTGCGCGTGTTAACGAGGAGAACATTAAAATAGGAGTGGGGTTACTCGCCATGATCTCTTTAACTGCACTAATTCCATCAAGCACCGGCATTTCAACATCCATGGTGATCACGTCAGGTCGTAATTGAGCTGTTTTATCGACAGCTTCTCGACCATTTACAGCGAAACCTATAACTTCAATGCCGCTGTCTTGTTCAAGAATTTCACTCACTCTGCGGCGAAAAAAGCTTGAATCATCAACTACTAAAACTTTAACAGCCATTTCGCTCTCTTATTCAATGAATGGGTAGGCATAAAATATATGCCTACTTTTAATTATCCAGCGTAATGCTTTAACATACTTGGCACATCTAATATCAGTGCAATGCCACCATCAGAGGTGATTGTTGCACCTGCCATACCAGGCGTCCCTTGAAGTAATGCGTCTAAAGGCTTAATTACCACTTCCTCTTGACCAATAAGCGAGTCAACAACAAAACCCACTTTTTGAGTTCCTATTTGCACAATAACCACATGACCTTGTGCTTTTCGCTGACCTCTATCAGCCCCTTTGATGAGCCAATGTTCAAGGTAGAATAACGGAATCGATTTTTTACGAACTATTATAGTAAGCTGACCATCAACCACATTGGTCTTTGTTAAATCCAAGTGGAATATTTCACTAACACCCGCCAGCGGCAAAGCAAATGTTTGTTCGCCAACCACTACCATTAAGGTAGGCAGTATTGCCAGTGTCAGTGGTACTTTAATCTCTAAAGTAGTACCTACGCCCATCTCTGATTTAATATTTACTGAGCCATTGAGTTGAGTGATTTTTGTTTTAACCACATCCATACCAACGCCACGGCCAGAAATATCTGAAATCTCTTCTTTAGTTGAAAACCCAGGTGCAAAAATAAGGTTATAAGCTTCGGTATCAGAAAGACGACTCGCTTGGTCGTGATCAAGCACCCCTTTGTTAATGGCAATCTTTTTAAGCTTTTCAGCATCCATACCAGCACCATCATCTTGGATAGTAAGCAAGATATGATCGCCTTGTTGAGACGCTGATAAAGTAACAGTACCGGTTCTAGGTTTACCTGATGCTTCACGAACGTCTGGCATTTCAATGCCATGATCCACTGAATTGCGCACTAAATGCACTAACGGATCAGCAAGCGCTTCCACTAAGTTTTTATCTAAATCAGTGTCCTCGCCTACCATTTGCAAGTTGATATCTTTATTCAATGAACGGGCTAAATCACGTACCACACGTGGGAAGCGGCCAAATACTTTTTTGATTGGCTGCATTCGTGTTTGCATTACCGCACCTTGGATATCAGCTGTCACTACATCTAAATTAGAAATTGCTTTCCCCATGGCCTCGCTATCAGAGTTAGTCGCTAGACTTACCAAACGATTTCGCACAAGTACCAGTTCACCTACCATGTTCATTATTTGGTCTAAGCGTTTGGTATCAACTCGTACCGTTGTTTCTGCCGGTGGAGGCGCTGCTTTTTTAGCGGGAGCTGCTTGTGCCGCAGAAGCCGGCTTAGCTGGCTCTGGTTTAGGCTGTGGCTTTGGTGTCGCAGCAGGCGCAGGTTTATTCTCGACTACAGGTTCTGGTTTACTTACAGGAGCCGGTGTTTCTATCGATTTAGGTGCACCTTTACCATGAAGCTCATCAAGTAACGCTTCAAACTCGTCGTCACTTATTTCATTATCGCCCGAGCTTTGCTCGTTACTTGGTGGAGCCACAGGAGCTGATGGTGTTTGTTGTGGTGTACTTGAGGTTGCTTGGCTCACTTCGCCAAAGCTGCCTACACCATGAAGTTCATCAAGTAGGCTTTCGAATTCATCGTCAGTTATATCACCACTGACATCATTGTCACTTGATGATGATTGTTTTTCTTGTGGGGCTTGCCCTTTTCCATGAAGTTCATCAAGTAGGCTTTCGAATTCGTCTTCGGTTATTTCATCAACCTGAGACTCAGTACTGCTGCTATCTGGGCCGCTAAATAATTCATCAAAAGCAAACGGATCTTTTTCCGCATCATTGCTTGGCTGCTCAGCTATAGGTTCAGGTTCTACCGAGGGAGTTTCAACAGGGGCTGTGTCTTCAACTACAGAATCGCCAGCAAGCTCTTCTGCCGTCGGTGGTTGTCCAAGTTTATGAAGGACTGCAAGTAATTCTGGATCCGCAGGCTCTGGCTGGTCACGATTTTTAATCGTGGCAAACATTTCATTAATGGTGTCCAGTGCTTGTAAAATCACATCCATTAATTCAGAGTTAACTGTTCTTACACCTTGGCGCAGTAAATCAAACACATTTTCAGCACCATGACATGCATCAACAAGCTCTGTCATAGCCAAAAAGCCAGCGCCACCCTTTACAGTGTGGAAACCGCGAAATATTGCGTTTAGTAGCTCAGTATCATCTGGGTTGTTTTCCAGTTCTACTAACTGTTCAGATAAAAGCTCAAGGATTTCTCCGGCCTCTACTAAAAAGTCTTGTAAAATATCTTCATCGACTTCAAAGCTCATGCAGTACTCCCCTATTAGAAGCCCAAACTTGATAATAAATCATCAACTTCATCTTGATCAGATACAACATCATTACGCGATTCTTTATCAATAATAGGCCCTTCGGGACCTGCTAGTGTTTGTGCAACAATGGGATCTTCTATTTTTTCTGGTTGTTCAGTTGGTTCAACCTCACCACCTTGCGCTGCAAATGCAGTTAAAAGGTGAATTAAACTTTCTTCAACTTCACGGACAAGTTCAATAACACGGCGAATAACCTGACCGGTTAAATCTTGATAGTCTTGAGCCATCAGCACATTAGTCATCAGCATTTGTAACTCATCGGTTTTGTGATGAGAACTGCTCATAAACTTATCAATACTATGGCAAAGTGATTTAAACTCACCAAGCTCTATTTCGCGGTTCATTAAACGATCCCACGTTGGCTTGATATCAGCTATTTCGTCAGCGATTTCTTGTGCTAATGGTAAGCTTGCTTCAACCGCATCCATTGTCTTATTGGCTGCGTTTTCTGTCATTTCCATGACATAGTTAAGGCGTTTTTTTGCGTCAGGGATGGCATCAGTGGTAATGTCTGTTAAACGCGTGTCTAACTCGAAACTTTTTAAAGCTTCGTGCAGTTGACGCGTCAACTTTCCCACCTCAGCAAATAAATGTGATTGCTCTTGTGAAGCTGTTTCTAAAATTAACTGATTCGCTTTATCTTGCTCACCATTTTCTAAAAAAACAACTAACTGGCGAGCTTGTTCTAAAGTAATCTGAGGCGCAGCAGGTGCTGACATAAGCCTCTCCCTCTCATTAACCTAAGCGTTCGAACACTTTTTCTAATTTAGTTTTCAATGTACTTGCAGTAAATGGTTTAACAATATAACCATTAACACCTGCTTGGGCCGCAGCAATTATTTGTTCTTTTTTAGCTTCTGCTGTAACCATTAAAACAGGAATATGCTTTAATTTTTCATCCGCTCGAATTGCCCTTAAAAGATCAATACCTTGCATGCCTGGCATATTCCAATCTGTTACAACAAAATCAAACGCTTGATTTTGCAACATAGGCAAAGCAGTTGACCCGTCATCTGCTTCTTGAACATTGGTAAAACCTAAATCGCGCAACAGATTTTTAATAATACGTCTCATTGTTGAGAAATCATCAACAACAAGAATTTTAATGTTTTTATCCAAAACATCCTCCAGTGAGGCCTGAACCTTTATTTACTTACTTCTAGTTTATCCAGTCATTGATTTTTGCTTTAAGCTTAATCATCGCCTGACCATGTATCTGACTTACACGCGATTCACTTACATCGAGTATATGCCCAATTTCTTTTAAATTCATCTCATCGTTATAGTACAAAGAAAGCACCATTGCATCTTTCTCCGGTAACGACTTTATTGCACTGAGTAAAGACTCATTAAACCGTTCATTTTTAACATTATTAAACGGTTTGTCTAGTGCTAAATCTTGGCCATGGGGTGTAATCACATCGTCATCTATACCAAGGTCTTCAATGCCTAACACTTTGCTTACATTTACATCGTTTAAAATATGATGATACTCATTTAGCGAAATTTCAAGTTTTTCAGCAACTTCACTATCTTTAGGTTCACGGTTTAAACTGTTCTCAAGCGCAACAATAGTCTCTGCAACCAAACGGCTTTTTCTGTGAACTGAACGTGGAACCCAATCGCCTCGGCGCATTTCGTCTATCATCGCACCACGAATACGAATACCGGCGAAGGTTTCAAAGCTTGCACCTTTGCTTGCATCAAAGTTTTTTGAAGCTTCAATTAAACCAATCATACCCGATTGAATTAAATCATCTAGCTGCACACTGGCCGGTAAACGAGCAATTAAATGGCACGCCACTTTTTTGACTAATGAGGCATGCTTTTCAACAATCATATTTAAATTCTGTGTTGACTGATATCCCATAACTCTATTCACCGGTATTGTCATTGTTAGTTACTAACTAGTTTCTCAATGAAGAACTCTAAATGACCCGAGGCTTGGCTAGGTGTTGGCCACTTAGCAATTTTTGTAGCCAGTGTTTTAAAAGCAATTGCAGCAGGCGACCCAGGAAAAATCTCAACAATTACTTTTTGGCGGCGCGTTGATTTGCGCATATTTTCATCATATGGAACCGTTGCAACCAACTCCATTGATATATCTAAAAATCGGTCGGTAACCTTTGAAAGTTTTGCAAACAATTCCTGCCCTTCGCGTAAACTGCGCACCATATTGGCAACAATTTTAAATTTATAAACGCCGTGCTCACGGCTAAGTACTTTAATTAAAGCATAGGCATCGGTAATTGATGTAGGCTCATCACATACCACCACAAGCACATCTTGCGCTGCGCGAGAAAAACTCAGCACCATATCGGAAATACCCGCAGCGGTATCAACAATTAAAATATCAAAGTCGGTGTTAAGTTCACTAAATGCACGAATAAGTCCAGCGTGCTCTGAGGGTGATAACTCAACCATACTTTGCGAACCCGATGTTGCAGGCACTATTTTTATGCCTGCGGGACCTTCGACTAAAATATCATCAAGTTCACATTCGCCCGATAAAACATGAGATAAATTACGCTCAACGCGCAGTCCAAGCATCACATCACAATTCGCTAATCCTAAATCAGCATCTAGTACAAGCACACGTTTGCCTTGTTGGCCTAACGCGATTGCTGTATTAAGGGATACGTTCGTTTTACCCACTCCACCTTTGCCGCCGGTGACAGCGATAACTTTTACGCCGTTATTATTATTCTTGCTCATTTTGCGAAGGCCGCTTGCTTGATCTAAAACTGTGTTAATCATACATCTCTACTGTGCTCGACGCCACTGATTGGTGTCGTGATTGTTGTGCTTTTATTCTTTTTAAATACAATTGCTCAGCTTTTTTTACTAGTTTTTCGGCATTTGCCACTCTAATATCTTCTGGTACTCGCTGACCGTTAGTAAGATACCCTATTGGGAGACGATTTTGAATCGCAATACTAATAATCTCACCTAAACTCAATGACTCATCAAGTTTAGTAAAAATACATCCACTTAGCTGTACTTTTTTAAAGTGCCTTACTGTTTCTTGCAATACATTAATTTGCGCCGTCGCACTTAATACTAAATAACTACGTATATCAACACGCTGATTACGCATCAAGGTGTTTAACTGCTCGGTTAAGCGTAAATCACGTTGACTCATTCCCGCTGTATCAATTAAAACTAGACGTTTATTTCGTAAATGATATAAAACTTCTGCTAATTCATTTGCATCTTTAACTTGTTTAACGCCACAACCTATAATACGACCATACGTTGCTAGCTGCTCATAAGCACCAATACGGTAGGTATCGGTAGTAATAAGCGCTACTTTATCAGCACCGTATTTTTGTGCACCCAATGCTGCCAGTTTTGCAACTGTGGTGGTTTTACCCACGCCAGTAGGCCCGACTAACGCAAAAACACCGCCTTGGCGAAGTATTTCGTTGTTCGTGGTTTGCATTTGATCTTCAACCATGTTCAATAAAGCTTTCCAGCCTTGTTGGCGAGACACGTCGTCTGGTACAAAACATGCCATTTGCTCAGCAACATTTTTCTCTATCCCCATACCGACTAAGCGGTCAATCATACATGCACGGGTCGGGTCGCGACGTGCCATATCTTGCTGCATTAAACCTGATACTTGGTGCTCTAATAGTTGACGAATTGCGTTCATTTCTTCACGCATTGTGCTGATGTCACTGGATTCTTTATGCATTGTTTGCTGACCCGGTGCGCTAGGTGAATCTAAATCGTCAAAGCCACTGTCTAAGTCGTCAAAACCTAAGCTATCGGCTTGGGTGCGAGGACGCACTGGCGCGCTTTGTTCACGTTCAAACATATTTTTAGGTCGTGATTGCACAAGCTCTTGTTCTTGATAGTGGCCAGATGTGTCAATACCAGAGTGTGAAAACATTGAAGCAAGCTCTGCTGAACGAGGACGTGGAGACTGACGCTCTAGTAAGGCTTGTAAGCTATCTGCAACCTTTGCTTGTGGCTTAGGTTGAGCGCGTTGCGGTTCTGGTTTAACAAAATTATGTGAACTTTGCTCAGTATGTGCAAATGAAGCGCTTGCAGCAGGTTGACTTTGAGGCTGCTCTGGCGGTTTTGTCGCTGCTTTGTCGTAATCAACTGCAGCAACAATTTCAACGCCATTAGCTAGTTTTTTATTTGACATAATAACCGCATCAACACCCAACTCTTCTTTGACTTCTTTTAGTGCAGTGCGCATGTCTTTAGCAAAAAAACGTTTAATTTTCATAATTCAAACCCCTTTAAAATCTTATTGTTGGCCTACAGAGCTGACAATCTTGATCTGTCTTTCATCTGGTATCTCTTGATAAGACATCACCCGCAATCCTGGAATGGTGTATTTAACAAATCGAGATAACACAGTGCGTAACATTCCTGACGTTAGCAATATTGAAGGTTCACCGGCCATTTCTTGATTTTGATGCGCTTCATTCAATGATGTTTGAAGTCTATCAGCAAGCCCTGGTTCTATTCCGGCACCTTCATCACCTGCATTTTGAAGTGACTGATGCAACATCTGTTCCAACTCAGGCGCCAAGGTTATGACAGGGATTTCAGAAGACATACCAACAGCATCTTGAACGATTAATCTACGCAACGATATTCTCACTGCAGCCGTTAATACATCAGGGTCTTGGCTACGAGGGCCATACTCAACAAGGGTTTGAACAATTGAGCGCATATCTCGTATTGCTACCCCTTCATTTAATAAATTTTGTAGTACTTTAACGATGGTGGTTAGTGGTAATACCTCAGGTACTAGCCCTTCAACTAAGCGAGGGTGACTTTTACCTAACATATCTAATAAGTTTTGTACTTCTTCATGTCCGAGTAATAATGCGGCGCTATTAGTGAGTAACTGACTAATATGAGTGGCCACAACGGTTGCTGAATCAACTACGGTGTAACCTAAAGACTGTGCTTCATCTTTTTGATCAGGTTTTATCCAAACTGCATCTAAACCAAACGCAGGATCTTTAGTTTCAATGCCTTTGAGCGGGCCAAATACTTGGCCAGGGTTAATTGCTAGTTCATCGCCGTGTTTAAGCTCCCCCTCACCACTTGATACACCCATCATGGTGATGCGGTATGCATTTGGGTCGAGTTCAAGGTTGTCGCGAATATGTACAGGCGGCACTAAAAAGCCCAGCTCTTGAGATAGTTTTTTACGCACTCCTTTAATACGGTTTAACAGCTCGCCACCTTGTGATTGGTCAACTAAAGGAATTAATCGATAACCGACTTCTAGACCAATAACATCAACTTGTTGAACATCATCCCAACCTAGTTCTTTTTGCTCTTGTTTAGCCGCAATTCCGGTACCTGAGGCCGCATTTTCGGCTTCTTCCGCTTCTGCTGCGGCTAATTTCAGTTTGTTTTGCTGGGTGTAGTATGCAAGGTAACCTAAAAGCGCCCCTAAACTTAAAAATGCAATATGCGGCATACCCGGGACTAAACCCATAGTGATGAGGATACCAGAGGCAATAAATAATGACTTTTCGTTACCTAATTGCTTCTTAAACTGATCGCCCATATTGTGCGATTCATTTTGACGGGTTACAACAATCGCAGTACCAATTGAAAGTAGTAATGAAGGTAATTGCGCTACCAAGCCATCACCAATGGTTAATAGTGTGTACACTTCCATAGCACGTGAAAAACTTAAATCATGCTGGATCATGCCAACAAATAAACCACCTACAATATTGATCACTAAAATGACTATGCCAGCAATAGCATCGCCTTTTACAAATTTACTGGCACCATCCATAGAACCATAAAAGTCAGCTTCACGGGTTACTTCATCACGACGCTCTCTGGCTTGCTCCGCACTAATAAAGCCAGCATTCATATCTGCATCTATGGCCATTTGCTTACCTGGCATAGCATCTAGAGTAAAACGCGCTGATACTTCTGAAATACGTCCTGCACCTTTGGTAATTACCACAAAGTTAATGATGATCAGAATTAAAAACACCACTAAACCCACGGCGTAGTTACCACCAATCACCACCGAGCCAAATGCTTCAATGACTTTACCAGCAGCATCACCACCGTTATGACCCTCAAGTAGTACCACCCGAGTACTGGCTACATTAAGTGCTAAGCGCATTATGGTTGCAATTAACAGCACCGCTGGGAACATCCCAAACTCAAGCGGTTTCATGGTGTATACAGTGACCAGTAATACAACTAACGCAAGCGCGATATTAAACGAAAATAATATATCAAGCAGAAATGGAGGCAGGGGTAAAATAACCATGCCCAGCGCAGCCAACACCAAAAGCGGTGTACCAACGCCTTTTGCATATTCTTTTTTATCTTTATTAAATTGTTGTAATACCGCTTTAAATTCCATAACTCTACAATTTCAAAAAATTGACACTACGCTGAAATTGCAATAACTATTCCAAGTTAGTTGGTTAGCAGTTAATACTTAAATTCATCGGGGATAGGCAGCTTTTTATTAAGGGCAACAGGGCGTTTTCCACGGCCTTTTTTAAACCGTTTAAGCTGAAACACATAAGCAAGTACTTGAGCAACTGCAGTAAAGAGCTGATCGGGGATTTGATCCCCTACTTCAGCAGTATGATAAAGCGCTCGGGTTAAAGTTGGAGACTCAACAATAGGCACTTCATTACCCAATGCAATTTTACGAATTTGCATGGCGAGCTCATCCACACCTTTGGCTAATACAATAGGCGCGCCTGCTCGCTCTGTATCGTATTTTAAAGCTACGGAATAGTGAGTAGGGTTGGTAACAATAACATCGGCGTCTGGCACATCCTGCATCATTCTCTTTTGCGACATTTGACGTTGGGTTTGCCTGATACGCGCTTTGATTTGCGGATCACCCTCAGAGTTTTTATATTCGTCTTTTACCTCTTGCATAGTCATTTTAAGCTGTTTGTTATGACTATAACTTTGAAATGGGGCGTCAATAGCAGCAATAATAATTAAGGTACAAGACATGCCTAAAAACATCCACGCTAAAATTTCCAAAGCATGAACAATATTGCCAGGCGCACTTTCTATACTTAAATGTAAGATTTCATCAAAATATACATTAATTAAAAAAATAGCGAAGGTTGCCACTAGGCCAAACTTTAATAATGACTTAAGTAGCTCAATAGCCGCTTGCGGGCCAAACATCCGAGTAAAACCTTTCATTGGCGACATTTTACTGGCTTTGGGCGCTGCTGCTTGCCAACTAAAATTAAAGCCGCCAAGCATGGTATTACCGATAAATGCAGCCAATACAATAATGAGTACAAACATCGACATAGGAAATAACAGTACGTCGGCCACCTCTCCCCATACGGCAAACATTTTGGTGGTGTCGTAGGTTTCATTGCGGTTAAGACTCAGCATTCTTCCCATAATGCGGTACAAGCCTTTGCCAATTTCAGGCCCATACATTAATAAGGAAATAGCAGAAAAAATAAGTACAAACATGGTACCTAACTCTTTAGAACGCGCTATTTGGCCTTTCTTTTTAGCATCATCAACTTTTTTTGGGGTGGGTTCTTCGGTTTTTTCTTGTCCGGAATCTTCAGCCATTACGCTCTCCTAAGGGGAACAACCAACTAGAGTACACATCAGCTCAACCATTTTTAGCCATTGGAACTCAAACTGAGTGACAAAGTTACCAAGCGTTGCCCAAATAATAACGAGCCCTGCCACTAAGGTAAACGGAAAGCCTATAGAGAAGATATTTAACTGTGGGGCAGCACGGGTCATGATGCCAAATGACATATTAATTACAAGCATGGCGGTTAATGGTGCTAATGACAGCACTAATGCAGTGGTAAACATCCAACCACCCCATGTCACTATGTCCCAATAATGATCAACCGCCCACCAATTACCATCAATTGGCAGTACCTGAAAACTATGTACCACCATTTGAATCATCATTAAGTGGCCATTAAATACAAAAAATAACAAGGTAGCTAAAATGAGGTAGAACTGCCCTACAGCAGGCACACTCATTCCATTTGAGGGGTCAACAACTGACGCAAAACCTAAACCGGTTTGCATAGCAAGGATTTGCCCGGCTAACACAAATGTATTGAGCAGTAGTGTGGATGCAAAACCAATCGCAACGCCAATCAGCATTTGTTGTAGGACCACTAAAACCATTTCAAAAGAAAATAAATTAGTAAATGTAGCAGCAGGAAGAACAGGAACAACTAAGAAGGTGACCACTACAGCCAAGCCCATTTTTATTCGAGCAGGTACGTTTTTTGCGCCAATACCCGCCATGATCATGATCATAGAGCTGATGCGCACTAAGGGCAGTAAAAAATCACTTAACCATTGAATGACAACGGAAAATGGAAATTCCATTGTTAACCTGCAATTTCGGGGATAAGCAGCACTAAGCGATTAAAAAAGTCCATTAGCTCTTGAGTAAACCAATGTCCTCCCACAATCAGGGCACTGATGGTGATTAATAAACGCGGTAAAAAACTCAGTGTTTGTTCGTTAATTGAGGTTGCTGCCTGAAACACAGCCACAACCAACCCAATAATTAAGCCAGGTACCACAATGGCAGACACCAGCTTAATCACTAAAAATAGGGCTCCACTTAAAATATCAACAAATACTTCAGGTTCCATGGACGACTCCTAGTGTAGTTGGTTAAATGAAGAGTGCACAACTACGTGCCCAAGCCAAAGCTTTTAGCGAGTGTACCCATCACCAAGCTCCACCCATCAACCAATACAAACAACATAATCTTAAACGGTAGCGACACAATCATGGGCGATAACATCATCATACCCATGGCCATCAATACCGATGCAACCACCAAATCGACAATCAAAAAGGGAATAAAAAACATAAAACCAATAATAAAAGCAGTTTGTAGCTCACTGGTCACAAACGCAGGAATAAGCACAACCATTGGCGTTGCTTCAGGCGAGTCAAGCTGATCGTAACCTGCTATTTTAGCAAAGGTTTCTAAATCTTTTATACGTACCTGTGAGAGCATAAACGCTTTCATTGGCTCTTTGGCTAAATCAAGTGCTTCAAGTGACGTTACTTGTTCACTTAAATACGGTTCGATAGCGCGCTCATTTATTTGCTCATAAATTGGCGCCATAATAAAAATACTTAAAAACAGCGACATACCTAGTAATACTTGGTTCGAAGGCGTTTGCTGCAAACCAATGGCTTGGCGCAAAATAGCTAAAACAACAATAATTCGAGTGAAAGAGGTCATCATGATAATAGCGGCTGGAATAAAGCTCATAGCCGTCATGATCGCCAACACTTGTAGCGTCACTGAGTAGTCTTGGGTGCCATCGGCATTAGTGGTGATCGTCAGCGCGTCAATCCCCTCGGCATTGACCCCTGGGACGAACACCATGGCAAATAGGAAAAGCAGCCATTTAGTCATAATATTAGTTCTTTTTATTTTGATTAAGTTGCGGATTCAACATTTTGCCAAACCGCTTCGCTAATTCTGGTAACTCTTTTTCTGTTAGGGGTGTTTCTAACTTGTGTAGATAATTAATACTGTGTGGAGTAACCCCTAATAGGTGCTGTGCATTATCTATTTCAACCACCATTAAGCGCTCACGTGATCCCAACGGAAGACTGCGGATCACTTTAAACTCATCGTTATTGGTTAAATTTGGATTGAGCTTTTTTACAAAAAAAGCCAACACTAAAATTAACACCACAACCATACCCAAAGATAACACCATGGATACGATATCTGTGGTCGGTGTTGCAGCATCGGTTGCTGCAAACACCGAATTGCTTAAACTAGCTAGTGCTATCATCGCAACTTTTTGATCCGTTCAACCTGGCTAATTACATCCGTTAAACGAATACCGAACTTATCGTTCACCACAACCACTTCGCCATGCGCAATCAAAGTACCATTAACTAAAACGTCAAGCGGTTCTCCGGCAACCCTGTCAAGCTCAACGACCGAACCTTGGTTAAGTTGTAATAAATTACGAATATTAATTTTAGAACGCCCTACTTCCATAGAAATAGTAACGGGAATATCTAAAATAGTATCGAGTTTACGTTTTTCTTCACCGCTGAGTTCATGCTTTGAATCATCAAGCTCATCAAGCTCGGTTACTTTGACCTCAGAACTATCGTCAGCGCCTTCAGCTTCAGCAAGTGCTGCGGCCCATTCGTCCATTGTATCTTGATCATCGCTCATACTTTTAACCTTTTAATCAATTACCAGTCTAAGTCTACACCGTTTGAAAGGTGTAAATCATCTTCTAGTTCTGCTAATTCTGCATCTGAATCAATTTTTTTGCCGCCTTTGGTAAAGACATGCAGCTCAGATTTAACTGAATCAGGGCGTTTAATTTTTTCACTAATTTGTAGCGCAACGTTATCGCGTGAACGACCCATTTTAGCTCTAAATGTAGGGAGTTCTTCCACAAATACGGTAATATGCTCAGGCATTTCAACTGGAATTATATCCCCAGCTTTGAGCTCCATTATTTGTCTTAAGCTTAAATCAACTTCAAGTAGCTGGGTCGATAAATCGACTTCTACATCCATTATTTCGTCACGAAGCGCCTTACTCCAACGTAAATCGGTATCTTCAGTATCAGACTGAACACCCGCATCCAATAGCTCTCTGATAGGTTCGAGCATTGAATACGGCAGCGCAATATGGAAGTCACCACCACCGCCGTCAAGCTCAATATGAAAAGAGCTGATAACCACTACTTCGGTTGGGCTAACAATATTAGCCATCGCAGGGTTTACCTCAGAATCGAGGTACTCGAACGACACATCCATCACCGGTGCCCATGCTTCTTTGTAATCTTCAAAGATTATTTTCAGCAGCATTTGTACGATTCGGCGTTCTGTTGGGGTAAATTCACGTCCTTCAATTTTGGCATGATAACGGCCATCGCCACCAAAGAAGTTGTCTACCAGTATAAATACTAAGCGTGCTTCCATGGTAATAAGGCCGGTGCCTTTTAATGGGCGAAAACGCACCATATTCAAACTCGTTGGTACAAACAAGGTATGTATGTACTCACCGAACTTGATCATTTGCACGCCGTTAATTGACACCTCAGCGGTGCGGCGCATCATGTTAAATAAGCTAATTCGCATATGACGGGCAAATCGCTCGTTAACAATTTCAAGTGTCGGCATGCGACCACGCACAATGCGATCTTGCGAAGAAAAGTCGTACTGTAGTGTACTTCCCTCACCATCTTCACCGTCGTGTATATCTTCCTCTTCGACTTCATCGACACCATGTAATAGCGCATCAATTTCGTCTTGGGATAATAAATCGCTCACACTGGCCCCTTATTGCATCACAAAGCTGGTAAATAGTACCCGCTCAATTACTTTGTTGCCTTCAACATTCATCATAGCGGCCTGTACTTTATCAAGTGCAGTAAAACGCAGTGTTTCTTTGCCTACACTGGTGCTAAGTTCATCAGCCGTTGTCATGGAAAATACACTCAGGAGTGTGCCTTCAATCAGTGGAATGTGTTTTTTAGCCGTTTCTTCATTATCATCGCCGCGCACTAATAATTGCACTTTAATCTGTACAATTCTATCGCGACTAGCCCCTGGCACATTAAAAATAAACGGTCTAGGCATAGCAACATATAAAGCACTGCCAATCGTTGCCGAAGAACTTGTTGGCGCAGCAGCTACCTCACCATTGGCAGCATCACCTGCAAGGGTTTCTACTAGCCCATCACCACCTGATAACAAAAAGTACCCTGCCACAGCGCCAACAATAAGTAATACAGCGGCAATAATTATTATGAGTTTGCTTTTACTTTTACTTACTTCTTCTATTTCTAAATTAGTATCTTCAGCCATTGTATTTCCTTTATTTGCAAAGGTATTTGCTTGTTTTAACTATTATAATAGCAGGACTTAGGCATAGTAATCTATTGATGATGACGTTTGTTGTCCAGAACGCTGTATTTGCTTATCTGGTTGCTCACTATTTGTCTCATCTGTAGAGCGATTATTGGCCATTTGCCCTTGTGCATCACCTTCTTGTTGCTGTGCTTGTTCACCTGAAGAATCACCGTAAGAAATACTGCTTTCACCTAGTTCTAAACCTTGCTGCATCAGCATTTCTCTAAGCCTAGGTAACGACTGCTCCAGCGCTTCTTTGGCTTGCTGGTTTTGCACTACAAAGTTGATTTGTGCTTGCTCAGCATCACTTCTAATACGAATTTGCATGCTGCCCATTTCTGGCGGATCTAGGCGAATTTCAGCTTCTTTATTATTAATACTTAACATTGAGCTAACCCGCTCTTGTAGTATTTTTGCCGCATCACTTTTAATAATGTTTAATGCCTGTAACGTGGCAGGATCAATGCTTACTTGTTTCGCTTGTGCTGTACTTTGTAACTGTCGTGCTTGCAAGCTTTGCGCTTCAATAATAGCTTGTTCGTACCCTAAAGTATCGTATTTAGCGAGACTATTAAGCGACTGTTTGTCAAATATATTAATGATCTGAGAGAAAATTTGTGCTGCACGCGGTGGCATTTGCTCAGCATTAGTGCCGCGTATGCTCTCTTTTTGTAATGCGTCTAACTGTTTGGCAAGCTCTTCAGGGTTATCAACTACCGATTTTGAACTCTCTAATTTTAGCTCAGGTTTTACATTGGCTGATTCAGTACCAGCCTGTGCTTTTGGCGTTATTGCTCCCGCCAAAGCATTATTTGAAAATAGTGGCTTATCTTTGGCACTAAACAAGCTATCCGCGTTAATCGCGGTTTCTAAATCACTGATTACTCCTTTTAGCGAGGTAAGTTCTTTCGTTGATAAAGATTCATTTTTAACGTAACCCTGCAACTGATTGAGTAAGGCCTGTTTTTCTGGGGTAGTTAGCGTACTTATTTGTGCATTAATGATCTGCTGAGGTGTTTGCGGCTTCTCACTTTCACTCACATACTTACTGAGTAATAGCTTTAAATCCGCTAGGTTATCTTTATTAATTGGCTTGCTCATCGCATTAAGCTCAGTAGCTAATTCACCTTGCTGAGCAGGTGTTAAATTTGCCAGTAATTTATCTGCTTTAATGGCATTATCATCTTTTGATAACAGCGCCAAAAAGGAAGCATCTAGCGATGCTTTAATGTTCATAGTCTCGGTCGGCTTATCCGATGGTTTAGCAGCCGCGAGTTCATTTGTAACAGCCTCATACTGTCCGGTTGGGGCAGCTGTAGCTAAAGGTTTCGTGTCAAGCTGTGAAGACTCAGCTGCAGTTTTGCTTGCTGATTCAGAACCTACAGTCTTTTGTGACTGCACAATGGCCGTATCATCAACAATTTCATCACTTGGTAAATTAATAACAATAGGTGCCAGCTTATCTTCAGGCTTAGCGTTTATTTTAACAGCGTCTTTGTCTATTAACTGCGCACCGCCATGGGGGTTATTTTTTACTGAGGTATCGATGACTTGTGCCGCATTAATTTGCGCCAGCATATCTTCACCGCTCAAAGGTTTTTCTTCGCTACTTTGCTCTTTTAGATCGGATTGTTCATCTGCTGATTGTTTGTTTGGCGCTTTAGCTTGCGTACTGTGTACTTCAGAAGCTTGGTTCGCAAGAGCTAATTGATCAAAAAAGCCAGCATCATTACTGCTGTCTAGCTTTGTTTTATCACTGTCTTTTTTAACTAAGTATGAGTCTTGCTCAGATACCGCTAACATTGAAATATCATTTATCGCCATAAATCACCTAATAAAAGCG
Organism: Pseudoalteromonas sp. 2CM28B; assembly: GCF_023161935.1. Classification (NCBI taxonomy): domain Bacteria; kingdom Pseudomonadati; phylum Pseudomonadota; class Gammaproteobacteria; order Alteromonadales; family Pseudoalteromonadaceae; genus Pseudoalteromonas; species Pseudoalteromonas sp. 2CM28B. The sequence continues at coordinate 39,333 of NZ_JALNTH010000021.1, read as the reverse complement.
GCAACAGCCCACCGCACAATCCTAAAAATCATTGCTCTTGTAGAATCTAAGCAATTAGCATGCCTACCTTATAGTGCTTTATGCCTTTGATAAAACTGATTAGAGGAAAATTCATCGAGCATTTTTTGCTCACTTTTAGCGGCCAACATATCCGCTTTTATCTGTTGTTTTTCAATTAACTTAGCAACCGCTTTCGCTTTTACTTGTTGCTTTAACCACAAGGTTTTACGCTGGCTAACCACCTGCTTTGCAGTGTTAACAGTGCTTGCTTGTTGACGTATCGCTTCTTCAATCTTAGCAATGAATGCATGATACTGACTAAATCCGGCACTTGATAAACCCGATTGCCCCTTAATATGAAGTTGCTGCGTGTATTCTAGTCGAAAGTCATTTAAGCCCTGCAGCTTTTGCTGATTTAATTGCAAGTTTTGATTAGCTTGCAAGTAGCTCATGCGTAACGTTTCTTCTTTTTCGTTTTCAAGCCTAAGCAACAAATGCAGTTTATTTTTTGCCATTATGCTTGTCCTAATAATTGCGCTAGCCCTTGAAGGCCATCATCATAGCTAATCACATCACGCATCCCTTGTTGTAAAAATGCGTTCACTTTTGGCATCATGTTTATTGCCTGATCGAGCATTTGATCACTGCCTTTTTGATAAGCGCCCAAGGTAATCATGTCTTTGTTTTGTTGATACATTGAATACACTTGCTTAAGCACCCGAGCTTGTTGCATGTGCGACTCAGACACCACTTGAGGCATAACTCGAGAAATCGATTTTTCTATGTCAATGGCAGGATAATGGCCACTGTCGGCTAAATCACGCGATAAAACAATATGCCCGTCAAGTATGGCACGTGCAGCATCAGCAATCGGGTCTTGCATGTCATCGCCTTCACTCAGTACGGTAAAAAAGGCAGTAATAGAACCTTGCCCTTCCCCGCCGTTACCCGCTCTTTCCACCAGCGCAGGTAATTTAGCAAATACTGAAGGTGGGTAGCCTTTTGTTGCAGGGGGCTCACCCACAGCCAGCGCGATTTCACGCTGTGCCATAGCATAACGCGTCACCGAGTCGAGTAATAACAACACGTTTAAACCTTGATCTCGAAAATACTCTGCAATGGTTACCGCACTTTCGCAGCCTTTTAATCGCATTAATGGTGAGGCATCAGCGGGGGCTGCAACAACAACTGAACGTTTACGCCCTTCAACACCCAGTATTTCTTCAATAAATTCTTTTACTTCTCGACCACGCTCACCGACTAAACCCACCACAATCACATCGGCTTCACTGCCTCGGGTCATCATGCCTAATAATACTGATTTACCCACACCAGAGCCTGCAAATAAACCCATACGCTGACCTTGGCCTACCGTAATTACTGAGTTAATAGCCCGCACCCCCACATCCATAGGTTTACTAATGGGGCGCCGTGCCAGTGGGTTTATTGCATTTTGAGCAAATTTAAGTGTATGTTCTGCGTTAATTTTACCTAAGCCATCTAAAGGTCTGCCTAAGCCGTCTATCACTCGACCAAGTAAGCTCATGCCAACAGGCAAACCTGTGTCATTAACTTGGGGGATAACTCGCGCACCAGGCAGTACGCCTGAAATGTGGTCGTTAGGCATTAAATACAAAGTTTGATCGTTAAAACCAACAATTTCAGCGTCAACAAAGCCGTTCATTGTTTCAATTTTACATTGGCTGCCTACCGGAGCGCGCAAACCTTTGGCTTCCAGTGTTAAACCAACCACACGGGTTAAAACGCCCGCAACCGCAGGCGTTGGAATTTTAATATGCCGTTGGTATTGAGATAAGCGTTCGCTTAATGAAGTATCGCTCACAGACATGACACGCCAATAAAAAGTTAGATACCACTGTTATGCAAAAAGCTATCCAATGTTTCTTTGATACGGGTTTTCAAGGTCATATCTAAAGATGATAACGTTGTTTTAACTTCACAACCGCCCCGCTCTAGAGTGGGTTCTGCAATTAGTTGCCAATGATTATCTTCAATAGCTTGCTCACCATAACTGGTTTTTATTAGCGTTAAGTCATCTGGATGAAGATGAATTTTAACTTTCTGTTGTTCTGCATTGAGTGCATCAATACTTTTTTTCAAAGTATGTAAAATAATATCAGGTGATGTTTTTACTTCTTGATAAATAATCGCTTCACTGAGCATAGTGGCTAGCTGTACCAGCTGTCTTTCTGCTTGCTCGTCCACTTTTTTAAGCGGGTCGCTTAAACTATCTAGTAAGCCACGCAGGCTGCTCAACTGCTCATCAATTAATGGTTTAACGTCTTCTTGGCCTTGTGTTTTACCCAGCTCTACACCTTCTTTGTAACCCGCCTCTTTACCCTCGGTTACGCCTTTGTCAAAGCCATCTATATAGCCTTGTTCGTGCCCTTGTTTAAGGCCTTCTTCGTAGGCATCTTGGCGAATACGCTCCAGCTCTACCATAGTTAATGAAGGCAGCTCTGGTTCTTCCGGTTCTTCTACTTGTTCTTTTGCTATTTCTTTACGGTATAGCTCGGCTAAGGGTGTGCCATAAGCCGTAGAACGATTGCGAAAGCTACGCTCATCGGGAGAAACATCAGGAATTGGCCAATTTTTTAATAACTCATCAGCTTCATCTGCATGTAATGGGCGACCTTTAGAGTGACTCATAGATTATAAGAACTCCTCACCACCGCCACCACCAAGCATAATTTCACCTGAATCAGAAAGGCGACGTGCTGTTGATAAAATTTCTTTTTGCGCTGCTTCTACTTCACTAATGCGCACAGGAGCCATAGCTTCTAAATCATCAGCGAGCATTTCAGCGGCACGTTTTGACATGTTACCCAAAATTTTCTCTTTAAGGGCATCGTCGGTCCCTTTAATGGCTTTCATTAATACATCTTGCGGCACTTCACGCAGGATTGCTTGAATGCCTCTGTTGTCTACATCCATTAAGTTTTCGAAGACAAACATTAAATCTTGAATTTGTTGCGACATTTCTTCGTCATGCTCACGGATAGAATCCATTAACTGCCCTTCAACATTGGTATCGAGGTAGTTCATAATATCTGCAGCCGCTTTTAAGCCCCCCATCTTCGCAGCTTGTGCGCCTGCTTGACCAGCAAATTGTTTTTCCATAATTTCGTTTAATTCTTGTAAAGCTGCTGGTTGTACTTCTTCTAAATTGGCAATACGCATGGTTAAATCTAGGCGCACTTTTTCAGTAAATTGCGCTAAAATTTCAGCTGATTGTTCAGGCTCTAAATAAGAAAGCACAATTGTTTGAATTTGCGGGTGCTCATTACGAATAATGTTAGCTACCTGCTTTGAGTCCATCCATTTCAATGAATCAAGACCTTTAGCGCCTGAGCCCATAACAATTTGGTCTATTAAGCTGGCGGCTTTATCTTCACCTAATGCAGCAGTAAGTGCTTTTTTGATAAAATCTTCAGACTGAAAACCTATCGTACTAAAGCTCTGAATTTGTTCAATAAATAAATTATGAACTGCGCTAATTTTAGCTTGCGACAAATCATCGATTGCCGCCATAGCCATACCTACCTTTTGCACTTGTTTTGGCTCTAAGTGCTTTAGGATTTGCGCTGCATCTTCTTCAGATAAGCTCAGCAATAATATCGCCGCTTTATCTACACCATCGAGCTTATCAACATCAAACGCCGCTGGTAGTTGTTTTTGTTCTTGATCAGTCATCTTCTGTTAACCACGCTTTCACTACTTGTGATGATAGTTCTGGTTCATTGGCTACAAGCGCACGAACCGCTTTGAGTAAGTCTTCGTCGCCATGTAGGTCTGGTAAGCGTAGTGTACCATCGCTAGAGAAGCCAACAGAAGCAGAATCAAAGTCATTATTTAGCATATCTAATGTGCTGTCACCAAGGTCAACACCTGAACTAAGAGAGTCTTCATCGTATTCTTCAAGTGTATTATCTGGGTAAATTAAGCGTTTAAGCATAGGTTTAACAACAGCTAATATCAGTACAATAATAACCAGCGCACCTAACACTAAGCGCAACATTTTCATAAACCAGTCTTGTTCCCATAAAGGCAATTCAAAATCAAGCGCTGAGTCTTCACGAACAAATGGTACGGTTACTACTTCAAGAGCATCACCCCGTTGCATATCAAAGCCTACGCCACCTTGTAACAAGCGACGAATATTTGACAAAGCTTCTACCGAGCGTGGCGTCATAGTTGTTTCACCATTTTCACCCACCGTAGGCAGGTAATCAACCGCTACAGACACACTGATTCTGCGGATCACACCGGTTTGCTGACGCTTATGTGAAATAGTGGTATCGAGCTCATAGTTACGAGTGGCTTCTTTGTGAGTTCTACTCGGTGAGGTTGCAGTGCCTGCACCGCCCGCCATCGCATCTTCAGGAATAGTTGAGTTAACTGGTGGCTGATTAGTCAGCGCGCCTGGAATACCAACCGCTAGGCCACCAATATTATTTTCTTCAAAGGTTGTTTCACTTCTTACCGCAGGTAAGTCTGGGTTGTAACGTTTTTGTGTTTCTTCTACCGCACTAAAGTCCATACTTAAATCTACTTGTGCGGTGTAATTACCTAATCCAACCACGGGGATCAAAATACTGTCGATTTTTTCTAGGTATTCTTGCTCACGTTTACGTTCAATATCGTATTCTTTACGTGAGCGTGCAGCTAAAGAGGTTTGCGAGCCTGAATTTAATAAACGACCATTTTGATCGGTCACAGTAACGCGCGAAGGCTCAAGCCCTTGTACTGCTGAAGCTATCATATCAACAACCGAGTCAACTTCTTCGCCATCTAGAGAGCGACCGCGTTTAAGAGTAAGTACAACAGTCGCAGAGGGTTTTTTCTCTCTACGGGCAAATACATTTTCTTTGGGAATCGCTAACAATACTTTGGCGCGAGTAACATTATTTAGCTCTTCTATAGTACGGGCAAGTTGTTGCTCACGGCCATGTTTAAGGCGCTCACGTTCTAAACGTTGGCTTACCCCAAACCCCATGTCTTGCATAATAATGTCGCTACCTGATGTAGGCCCTTGATCTAAACCTTCACGGGTCATCAATAACTTGATATTTTGATATTCAGTTTCATCCACCGAGACCACATTGCCATCAAGTTGGTAGTCAATTTTTTGTGCATCTAAAAAGTCGAGTGTTTCTATTAACTCTTCAGTTTGCATTTTACCTAAAGGGCGCATATCTGGCTGACGAGCCCAAATAATAACGAAAATAGCAATGGCTAAACAAATAGCTAATGCAACAATCAGGGTAATTTGACGTAAAACATCAACACCGCCAAGGGCACTGAAATAGCCTGATTTTTGCTCTTGTTGATCTTCGTTTTCACTTTGCTCCATCATGCCATCAGCAAGTGCCAGATCTGTAGATTGATTAGATTGCGCCACTATAATTCTCCACTACCTAGTTAAACAGGCATATTCATAATTTCTTTATAAGATTCAACAAGCTTATTACGAACCTGTACCGTAGCTTCAAATGCCACAGAAGACTTTTGCGAAGCAATCATAGCCTCGGCAAGTGATACGCTTCTGTCGCCATTCTCTACCGCTTTTACTTTTTGCCCTGTGTCTTGCTGAAGTTCATGCACTGTATTAAGGGCATTACTCAACATGTCACCAAACTGTGCTGTAGAGGTTGATTGCACTTGCGTTGGCAAGTTATTAACTTGATTACTACGTGTGGCCTCTGCAGCCATTGATTGCATTTCTTGAAATAAAGCACTGTTTTGAATTTTCATAATTGTCTCTGATAATGCAGTAAACTCTTAAAGAGAATAAAGCACAAAACATGCCAAAAATTAAAACCAATTAAAACAATGCTTTAAGTAAAATAATTAAGCAGTCAGAGTTTTGACAGCCCTAAATTCAAGTGATTGAACTTAGGGCTTATGGGGGTTATGCTGGGAGGGAAATACCTAAATCGCGCATTTGTGCTAATTTGTAACGCAAAGTACGTGGGCTAATACCTAAGGTTTCGGCTACTTCTTTACGCTTTCCTTGACAGCGTGCCAAGGTTTCTAAAATTATGCGATGTTCTTTATCTTTAAGCTCATCTTTGTAACTGCCGGTATCGACGGCTAACAAATCATTTTTTTGCTCATCTACAGGCGCTGCTTTTTCATCATAATAAGCGTTACTGAGACTACTTTTTACAGGCTCAATGTCAGCTTTAGTTTCTGCTACAAAATGCGTTGGGGCTAGATTTTCGATAAAAATAGCATGTTCATCAATACTATTTCCACTGCGTAAAATTAATGCGCGTTGAATAACGTTATCTAGTTCGCGTACGTTACCGGGCCAGCTATGGCTAAGCAGTTTTTGCTCTGCACTGCTATCTAAATACGCCATTGGCTCTTTGCTTTTACTTAAGTGACGTTCAATCAAATGTTTAGCCAGCACAATAATGTCCCCTGGGCGCTCACACAGTGGTCGCCATAGCAATGGGAAAACATTGAGTCGATAGTATAAATCTTCGCGGAACTGGTTATCAGCAACCGCTTCTTTTAACTCTCGGTTACTTGTGGCAAGCACACGTACATCCAGTGCAATGGTTTTACGACCACCTAAACGCTCAACTTCACGCTCTTGCAATACCCGCAGTAATTTGGCTTGTAAGCCTAAATCCATCTCGGTAATTTCATCAAGTAAAATAGTACCGCCCTGTGCTTGTTCAAACTTACCAGGACAAGCTTGTATAGCACCGGTAAACGCGCCTTTCTCATAACCAAATAAAGTGGCTTCGAGCATATTTTCAGGAATAGCAGCACAGTTAATCGCAACAAACGGTTCATTACAGCGTTTTGATTTGTCATGAATATAACGCGCCAGTACTTCTTTACCAGAGCCACTTGGCCCAAGCACCATCACACTGGCATCTGATCGAGCAACTTTATTAGCAAGTTCGAGTAATTGAATACTACTAGGGTCGGCGACAATGGGCCCGTCTGTTTCTTTTTCTTTTTCTGGTAAGTAACGACTCACCATATTCAATAGCACTTCTGGTGCAAATGGCTTAGCCATATAATCAATCGCGCCTAAACGCATAGCCTCTACAGCATCATCAATAGTGGCATAGGCCGTCATCATTAGTACGGGTAAATCAGGGTAATTTAATTTAATACTACGTAATAAATCTAGGCCGCTCATTGCGCCCATTTGTACATCACTGACCACCAATGAAAATACTTCTTTTTTTAGTAGCAACATGGCTTGCTCAGCACTATTGGCGGCCATACAGGCTATACCTGACATTTCAAGCGTATCAATTAATGCTTCACGAAGTCCGGCGTCATCTTCTACAACTAAAATAGTGTTACTCATTGTAACTCCCCTAATTTAGATGTGACACTAATAGGTAGCAACATACTAAAAATTGCTCCCCCTTGTGGGTTGTTGTTTGCTTCAACACGTCCCTGATGTGCACTGGCCACTGAACTTACAACGGCAAGTCCTAAACCAGTACCTTGGCTTTTAGTGGTATAAAAGGGTTCAAATATTTTTTCACTTTGAGCTAAATCAAGCCCAGGGCCGTTATCACTAACACTAATGCGGACATAATCAGGGTCTTGCGTATCACGCAAAGCACTAAGATGTACTTGTGCACCACTGCCAATGACTTGAATACTATTATGAATTAGGTTTTGAATTGCGCTTGCTAATGCTGTTTTGTTACCCATAATTTCAATATCGAGTTCAGGTAAGCTCACATTTAATTCGCTATCATTGAGCGCTACCATAGCATCGGCACCGGCTTTAACCTCACTGAGTAGCTGTTGCATCGACACTTGCTCAACAACTTGCTGATCACCACTTTTAGCAAATAACAGCATGTCGTTTACTTGGGTTTCTAAATCTTTTAAACGTGACATTAATTTAGTATGAAAACTGCCGCGAGACGCTTCGGGTAAGCGTTTTGAGCCTAAATTTGCGGCATACAACATAGCCGCTGATAACGGTGTGCGTACTTGATGAGCTAAAGACGCCACCATTTTACCTAAGGCACTTAAACGCTGCATATGCGCGACTCGCTTTTGTAAGCGTCGAGTTTCGGTTAAATCGGTCATTAGTATAAGTTGCCCAGGCTCAGGCGCAAGTGCAGTAATATCGAGCTTTATTAAGCGTCCATCTTTTAACGACACTTCATGACCATCATCTTGATGAGGACGAAATGAGCGCTGAATAACGCTAAACCACTTCTCACCTTCTAATGGCTCGCCGAGCATATCGATAGCTATTTGGTTTGCCTTAGCGATCATTCCTTTACCATCGAGTACAATCACGCCCGCAGGCATGGTATCAACTAGATGAGAGAGCCAACTTGCTTGTTGACGCAAATCACTCAACTCACCAACATACTCCTCTTGCAGTAAACATGGGTTATACTGATTAGCAGAAATAAACTGAGGTTTTAGCACACTTGCAAGGGCCATAATCAACTCTCTAAAATAATGTAGATACACTGGCTAATGCACAATATGTACCAAAATTATTTCCTCATAATATCAACAATTTAAACAATTAAAATACGTGCCGTAAAAATGACGCGCTAAGGAATAAGTATGAAAGAAGAAGCTCAGTATCGCTGTCCATGGTTAGATACTTCAAAACCAGACTACGTGGATTACCATGACCATGAATGGGGCGTACCTGTGTATGACGATCACCTACTTTTTGAGTGTTTAACCTTAGAATCGGCACAAGCAGGGTTAAGTTGGTACACCATATTAAAAAAGCGCGCTAATTATAAAAACGCCTTTGCAAACTTTGATGTAAATAAAGTAGCGGCCTTTACTGAGCAGGACCTAGAAACATTAATGCAAAATGAGGGAATTGTTCGCAACCGCTTAAAAATAGCCGCAGCAATTAATAATGCAAAGTGCTTTATTGATATTCAAAAAGAGTTTGGCAGCTTTAGTGATTACCAGTGGCGGTTTGTTGGCAATAAACCTCAGGTAAACGATTTAGAGACGATTGCGGATTACCCTGCAGTTACTGAAGCATCAACGTTATTTGCAAAAGATTTAAAAAAGCGCGGTTTTAAGTTTTTAGGCCCAACCACAGTGTATGCCTACATGCAGGCGTGCGGTATGGTTAACGATCATAGTAATGATTGTTTTAGGAAGGAAGAAGTTAAAAAGTTAGGGTTAAAGGTTAAAGGTTAAAGGTTAAAGGTTAAAGGTTAAAGGTTAAAGGTTAAAGGTTAAAGGTTAAAGGTTAAAAGTTAAAGGTTAAAAGTTAAAGGTTAAAAGTTAAAGGTTAAAAGTTAAGCAAACAGCATAACTTTAGGCTTTTTAGTTGACCCTTTAATTATTATATTTACCAAAAAACAATAAGTTGGCACCCAACACCGACGCGAGGTTAACCCGCTGACAAGTATAGCGCTGAGTTTGCATTAAACGCGGTGTTTATTTTTTCCAACCTAACACCTTACACCTAGTACCTAATATCGGCACTTGCTCTTAATCCCTAGACAAGTTATATTTTTTCATTTTTTCGACCAGAGTGGTTCGCCTTACACCAAGTACTTCAGCAGCGCGGGCGACAACGTAATCAAAGCGCTCTAATGCCTGTGTGATTAAGTTAATTTCAAGCTCAGCTAAGTACTCTTTAAGCTCAATACCTTCATCGGGCAATAAACCAGGTGCGGCTTGAACAAAATCATCTTCGAGATCTATTTCATCTTCGCTAAATCCGCCACTAAAAATATCATTAAAGGCATCACGCTCCATCAGCTCTTCTGGGTACTGTGGCTCATAGGCTTCAACTTCAATGTAGCGGTATTTATTGGGTAAATCAGGAACATCCACCACCTTATCTGGAAACATAATAACCATGCGTTCAACAAGGTTCGCCAGCTCACGAATATTACCCGGCCAAGCATGTTCTTTTAAACTATCAATAGCACGCTCTGTAAACTTAGCCGTAACCCCGTTTTGTTCATTTACACGGCGCATAAGCTCTTTAAGTAGTAATGGTATGTCTTCTGCGCGTTGAGCAAGAGATGGGCTCTCAATAGGAAAAACATTTAAGCGATAGTATAAATCTTCTCTAAATGAGCCTTTTTCTATCATGCTTTCAAGGTCACGGTGGGTTGCAGCAATCACACGCACATCAGCTTGGATCGCTTTGGTACCACCAACGCGCTCATAGCTACGCTCTTGGAGCACTCGCAGTAACTTAACCTGCATTTGCAGTGGCATATCCCCTATTTCATCTAAAAATAGCGTGCCACCTTGCGCTAACTCAAAACGGCCTTTTCGTGCTGAAATAGCCCCAGTAAACGCGCCTTTTTCATGACCAAATAGTTCACTTTCTAATAGCTCAGCAGGAATAGCCCCACAGTTTACTGGTACAAATGGGCCTTTATTACGTTTAGAAAGCAAATGTACGTTACGGGCGACCACTTCTTTACCTGTGCCCGACTCACCTAAAATAAGTACGTTGGCATCGGTTTTAGCAACCTGCGTAATTAAAAAGCGTAAATCCTTCACGGCTTTGGTTTCACCTACAAGGCCATCAAAGGTACTTTTTTCTTTATTGTGTTGATGCTCATGAGGGAGCATACGCTGATATTGCTGACAATCATGTAGTAACTGAGTAGTAACTTCATGAGTAAATGGCTCACAAATTAGTCCAACAACATTAGCCAAACTCAACAAAGGTTTAAGCGTTTCACCAATGAGTAAAAAAGGAAATGTTGGGTATCGTTTAATTAAACTTTCATGATCTAAAGACTGCAAAGCACCTAACACCACAATACATTCTTTGTTTTGATAGTGGCTACATGCCTGTTCAAAGTCAGCTTCAGTTTGCAATTGTACCGCTTCACCAATAAAAGTAAGGGATGCATATAATCCAATAGAGCGATTGTTATTATTATCTAAAATTAAGATCATCTTTAGCGAGCCATTTATTTCACTAATTTGTTTTATTAATCAAATTGTAAGCCAGTTGGATTTGGATGCAAGTAATAGCGGCGATTTTTTGACATTAACGCCAAAAAACAGACACTTTAATTAAAGCAACAATACTTAAGGATTAACCATTAAGTATTAAGGTTGTAAAGGCCCCCTACATTCGCATAATAAGTTAATCGCAAAGCTTAATACTTAAATTAGAGATGTAAAGTCACTTTATAATAAAAATATTCACTAATAGTTACTTAAGTTGCTGTCTTAAATGCCGATAAGTAAGTATATATAAATGCTTGGCATTATAATTGCTGGCATTGTATTAATATTTTTAGTTATCAAAATTTAGGATCTTCTCATGGCACATGCATCAATTAAAAAATACGGTCAAGTTCGTGCAAGCAGTATTAGCGAAATGACACCTTACGAACAAATAAACCTAATTTTTAGTAACATTATCGGGCGCTTAGCTGCAACCAAAGGGTTTATTGAACGCAAAGAAATCGAAAAAAAAGGCGAAAACATTTCAGCCTGTATTTTACTTTTTGGCGCATTACAAGACGCACTTAATTTTGACGTTGGGCAAGGCTCAGAAATTTCAGACAACTTATTAGCGCTATACGACTATTGCCAGCGTACACTAACTAAAGCTAACTTAAATAACGATACAGCAGCAATTATGGAAGTTTCTAGCATAGTGAAAGAAATAAAAGAAGGGTGGGATAATATTCCTGCTAGCGAACGCTCTCCTGCAGTTTAATTTATTATGCCTTTAATAACTGACCAACAGCCAGCAGAGCAAATTAAACAATTGCTCTGCGAGCTTGAAACACTGGTAAATAACAACGATGCTGACGCAGCAGCTTTACAACTTGAAGCGTTAAATACGTGTTTAAAAAGCTGGTGCGAAAGCAATGAGCAGCCAAGTAGTGACGAACTTATAGCAACACAAGCGCATATTAATGCTATTTTAACTCAAGCTAATATCCATAAAGACGACTCGTTTAAAGCCTTGTTAAAGCATAAAAAATCAGACAAAGCGATCAGCGCTTACAAAAGCACTTAAAAAGACAGTTAGCATAATAAAAAGTAAATTAAACGAGGGTGTTGCCCATTGCTCTTCTCTAAAGCGCAGCGCCCTCTTAACCTCTTTGTGAGTAAATCACTTAAAGCCTTTTTGCACTGTTTTAATCTGTTTAACGCAAAAAGTGCGGTATTGTTGTGATTAAATAAAACCGCACTTATAAAACTAAAAACTGCCTTTTCGCAAGCTCAGTATTTGCCTTAGCCTAAAGCCCAGTATATTCCCTAAAGCCTAGCCCTTAACTAATTAGACTTTCTAACTACGCCTGGCATGTTATCTAGCTGAGCTTGAATGTAACTACTCGTTGAGTTTAAGTTTGCTACTAATAAATCCATGCTGTTGTACTGCGCATAAAGGCGCGACTCTAACGACTCCATTTTTCGTGCAAAAGAAATTCGCTCATCACCAATATCACGGAGTTGGTCTTCTCTACTATTTATGCGATTTTGGATCAAGCCACCAGACTTGGTGTAAAAGCTCATTAAATCATCAAACGATTGGGCAAAACCGCCTTCGTCTTTATTTTCGCCAATAAAAAACTGCTGCACTAAATCAATATCATTTTTTACTTGCTCATCTAAGCGTTCGTTATCTAGGCTTAATTTACCATAGCGGTCGGCTTCAACACCTAACTGCGACAACGATAAAGAGTTACCACCGCCTAAGTCAACACTGTTAGTAATTTCTTGCCTTAATTTTGACATAACACCGCGCAGCAGTGAATCACCCGCCATTACGCCAGCGCCATCTTCGCCTGATTTACCTAACTTATTACTTAAATCTAATAATTCATTGTAGCTTTCGATAAAAGTATTTAAGCCTGCTTTTATATTGTCATTATTTTCTTCAACAGTTAACTTACTTAGGTCGTCGTCAATACCTTGTGCTTTTTTAGCGGTAATAGTCACGCCATCAATCACGTTTTTAAATTCGTTAGTGCTACTAGTTACCGTTACTGTGCCGTCAATAGTTATTGACGCATCAACAGCGGCAACTACTTCGCTCACATTTTTTATTCCTGCAGGTGCAGGGTCAAACGCTAAACGCGAAAGGCCTAAGTTGTCGGTGTTGTTAGCATCGTCATCGGCCACTGCAATTTTAATTTGGTTTTCTACACCACTGGTTTGAGCCGAAAACACTAAGCGCTGGCCTGTGTCATCGGTAATTATAGTGGCGTTAATGCTTTTGTTATCTTTACTGTTGTTTATTGCATCGCGCACTTCGCTTAGCGTTGCAGTGTCTGATACTGCAATATCAAAACTATTATCGCCCGAGCTTAACGTCATAGTGCCAGCACCAACAGGGTTGGTGGCATCAAACGCACTCGACATTATTTTATGCTCAGTCGCTAAATTATTTACTTTTACCGAGTAGCCACCTGGTTGGGCGTCTTTATCTGAGCTAAGCGATATAAAATCATCATCCCCCGATGTAGTACGCTTTTGATAGTTATCAACGTCGCCTAGCCCACTCATCGATTCTTGCACTTTTTCAAGCGCAGCTTTTAATGCCCCAGCAGCCGATATATCGGTGGTCAAGTTATTTTCTTTTTTATTTAAACGTGATTCAAAAGGCGCCTTTTCGGCATTAACCAATGCACCCACAATTTCAGATACTTGTAAGCCTGAACCTAAGCCAGTAAACGAAATAGCCATGTTTATACCCCTTTACACTATTAAATAAAAAACAAAAAACTTAAAAAACGCAGCTACTATTTAGTTATATACTTATATAGCTATGCTGTTTGGTCAATTAATAAACCCGCAGTTTCAGACAGCTTAGACACTAAACTTAACACTTCTTCCGAAGGGTATTGTTTAATTACATCGCCAGTGGCTTTATCAAGCACTTTAATTACATCGCGGCCTGAATCTTCATCAACCTGAAACTGTAAACTACGATTCATTTCCCCTAAAAAACCCTGCAATTGCTGCGCCACTTTCTCTAGTTGCTCACGCTCAATTGCCGGTGCTGTAGTATTGGTTTCGTTGTTATTACCTTGCTCAATTGTACGCGCTAAATTCTGCTGCGCTTGTATTGTTGCGGGTGTTACATTCTTGACCGCCAGTGAGGTCAATACCTCAGCGGCTTGCTCCGCTTGCTGCTTATCAACTTGTACAGCATTGCTTGTCGTTAACTGCCCCCCTGCCTGTGAAGTAATCATATTCATAACGCCTCCTGAACCATCTAAAATAGAGTATACACTATTTATTAATTAGCTTAATTTGCGCCTTTAAACAACAAAAGGAGATGAACAAAGTCATCTCCTTTTTTAAATTACTAATACAGACTTTGGGTATTAGTTAGCTACTAAGCCATACTTTTCACTATTAACCTAATAGACTAAGTGCCGCTTGTGGCAACTGGTTTGCTTGCGCTAGGATTGACGTACCTGCCTGTTGCAAGATTTGGTTTTTCGTCATTTGCGCTGTCTCGGTGGCAAAATCAGTATCTTGAATACGACTGCGTGAAGCAGAAACGTTTTCTTGAATATTAGCTAAATTACTAATGGTATGACTAAACCGATTTTGCACCGCACCTAAATCAGCTCTTTGCTCATCTACTGTTTTAATCGCTTCATCAATTGCGGCAATAGCCAATTGAGACTTTGGTTCATCTGTAATATCTAATGCATTTATTTTTAATGTTGTACTACCTAATGCATCTGCTGACATATCTGCAATAGCAAATGAAATTACTTCATCAGCATTAGCACCCACTTGGAATTTAGTGCTAGTAAAACTGCCCTCTAATAAAGATATATCACCGAAAGCTGTTTTTTCGGCTATGCGCGTTACCTCTAACCCCAATGCAACAACTTCTTTTTGCAGTGATGCTCTGTCGTCATCTGAGTTTGAACCATTCGCTGATTGCAATGCTAGCTCACGCATTCGCTGCAAAATATTAGTCGTTTCATTCATTGCGCCTTCGGCTGTTTGCGCAATTGATATACCGTCGTTAGCGTTACGTTGTGCCACAGCAAGGCCATTTACTTGTGAGGTTAAACGGTTGGCAATTTGTAGGCCGGCCGCATCATCTTTTGCACTATTGATGCGCATTCCTGACGCTAAACGCTCCATTGATGTGGCTAAGCCTTGGCTTGATTTATTTAGATTACGCTGAGCGTTTAATGAAGATACATTTGTATTTACTGTTAAGGCCATGATAAAACTCCTGATTACTTTCGTAATATTGCTTGTTTAATTTAACCAAGAGCTGTTACAAATTTTTCTGCTCAGCTCCGTACTGATTAAGTTAACGGCAGGGCAGAAATTATCTTTAGCTTTTTTTTAAAAAAAGTGTGTTTAATTGAAGAGGATGAATTTAATTATCTGATTTTAAATGTTTTTATTTTTAAATTCTTTTAATTTTCTCTGTACATCTTGGTGTTTAAATTGATTTAGATATTAATTACCACAGAAAAATAAGAGGCGCTGCGCTACACTGATAAGTGAAATGTTTAGTTATGAAGGACTACTATATCACATCATGCTTTTCCGTAGATGCTGATTTTGTCACACACTTCTTGTATCGTAGGACAATATTGAAAAGCCCCAAGTAAATTTCCACCTACATATAGTGATAACCTTCACATGTGCTTTTGCTTTTTCACTACGTAATAAAAAAGCGCAACCCGTGCGCTTTTTGTATACTTTTTATTGTGCAAGAGCGACGTTTTAATTAACCACCTAACAAGCTAATTGCGGCTTGTGGTATCTGGTTCGCTTGCGACAAGATTGACGTACCCGCCTGTTGCAAAATTTGGTTTTTCGTCATGGCAGCTGTTTCAGTGGCAAAGTCAGTATCTTGAATACGGCTACGAGAAGCAGACACATTTTCTTGAATATTTGCAAGGTTACTGATTGTATGACTAAAACGGTTCTGCACTGCACCTAAATCTGCACGTTGATCATCAATGGTTTTAATTGCTGCATCAATATCACCAATCGCGTTCTGAGATCCCACAGCAGTACTTACATCGACCCCAACAACACCAATATCCGTAGCGTCAAACCCACCTAAAGTTACATCAATAGTCTCATTTGCATTAGCTCCTACTTGGAACTCTTTAGTACCATATGTTCCATCTAATAGCTTTTGCCCACCGAACGAGGTTGTATCAGAAATTCGGGTTGGCTCTTCTTGTAAGGCTGCTACTTCTTTTTGTAGTGATGCACGATCATCATCTGAATTTGAACCATTCGCTGATTGCAGTGATAACTCGCGCATACGTTGTAGAATATTAGTAGATTCTTGCAATGCTCCTTCGGCTGTTTGTGCCATTGAAATACCATCGTTTGCGTTACGCTGAGCAACAGCTAAACCATTAATTTGTGAGGTTAAGCGGTTTGAAATTTGTAGGCCTGCTGCATCATCTTTAGCGCTATTAATACGCATGCCTGAGGCTAAACGCTCCATTGACGTTGCTAGGCCTTCGCCAGATTTAGTTAAGTTACGTTGTGCGTTTAATGACGACACATTAGTATTTACTGTTAATGCCATTTTACCATCTCCTAGGTTTAAACAGAGTGTGGTTCAACACGTTTTAACAGGAACCACTATTCGATAATTTCTAATTACTAGAAAAGCATTTACTGTGCCAACTTTAAAATAAATATAACCACATGTTTTTAATGTATTTTCTATTGGAATATTAAACGTTAATAATAAGTTATCTGGTTAGCTGGAGTGACGACAATTAATTGCCGCTATTTTGAGGGAGGTTTTTGCCGCTTTGTATTCACTAAAGCGGCAAGGTATTTCTGCTTATAATCTGTTTATAAGTAATCAAATAAAGAGAGGTTTGTTAACCGGCCAAACGTAGCTTGTGACGCTTGCAGTGCGGTTTCTTGTTGAGTGAGTTCACTAATGGCTTCTGCCATGTCTACCTCTACTAAATCAGAAAGGTTACTTTTGTTTTGAATATTTTGTGCAAGGTTAGAGTCGCTAACTCTTTCAAGTGCATTCATGCGCCCACCTAAACTTGCTTGGGTAAACACAACTTGCTCGCTGGCATTTTGTAATTGCACCACGCCATCGTTTAGTACTTGCTGAAAATCATCCCCCGTAAGCGTGCCATTATTTAAACCTGTAATTAAACCTTGTAGCGTATTAAGTACGTTTTCTTTGTGGGGTTTTTCTAGGCTAAAATCGAGCTGCTGCCCAGGTGCTGCGCCGGTTAGCTGAATTTTCATTCCGGCAAACTCTATTGGCTCGTCGGTTACATTTCCGCTAACTGGTGGTATTTGCGCTACTCCATCACGTAAAATTTCATACTGATCCGGATCGCCAGGGTTAGCACCCGCAGTAACCACTACATTAAAAGTATTGGCTGTGGCTGACACTAATGGGTCTGGATCAGGGTTATATTGCTCTTTATGAAACTGATCGAAAACACCTTGTTTATCTACATAAACAGAACCCGTAAGCGTACTTGATGCATCGCCTGTGTTAGATGCTACATCGAGGCGTGCATTGGTTTTTTCAAAGGTGTCGTAGCCGTTGTCGCTAGATTTAATCGACACACCTTCGGCAATAGTAATTTTATGCTGGCCTTGATCGCCTTGGTAATTGTACTTGCCGCTAGCGGCATCAAACTGATACGGTTGCGTGCTGTCTTGGTAGCCTGAAAATATGTATTTACCGTCTTCGGAACGGGTGTTCATTAAATTAGCTAACGTTTTTTGTATTTCGGTTAGCTCCGACGCTAACGACTTTAAGTCGTCTTTACTGTATGCGCCATTACCTGCTTTTAAGGCAATATCTTTAGCTGCTTGAATACTTTCGTTAATACCTTGCAGTACGCTTTCTTCGGTTTTGAGTCGGCCATTGAGCTGGTTAATGTTTTTTGTATACTGTTCATTACTTTGTATTTTATTGGTATACAGCATAGCTTGCGATATATCGGCAGGCGCTTCTGAGGTAGATAAATACTTTTGCCTGGTATTTACTCGCTCTTGTGCGTTTGCTACGCCATTTTGATTTTGTAGTATTTTATTAATGCTGTTTTGATACATTAAGTTATTTGATAAACGCATAATTACCTCGCCGCACTCAATAAGGTGTCAAAAATAGAACGTGCAGCAGAAAGCACCTGAGCTGAAGCTGCGTAAGATTGTTGAAAGCGCAGCAAATTAGCTGCTTCTTCGTCAAGGTTTACCCCAGATAACGACTCGTACCATGCTTCTGACTGCTGTGCGAGTGCGTCGAATGCTGCGCCGTTTGTTTTAGCTTGGCCTGTTACCACGCCAATGTCGGTTACTAATCCGGCATACGCTTGGTTAAACGTTTTATGGTTATCGGCATCTGAGCTTGAAACAACATTTTGGCGCACTAAGTCACCGTTTTGTAACTCGGCTAATTTTAAGCCATTGCGGTTATCGTCAAAGCCGCCTTTGTTAAACTCTAACGTAAAGCTATCGCCTGTGGCTGGCGAGCCTTCAATATCAAAGTCAAAACCATAACCGTCATAAGGAGCACCAAGGCCTGCCAAAACATTTTTACCTGGTGGTGCAATAGTAATTGGCACATTGGCGCCGTTTCCATCGCTAATTAAGTAATCATTTGTACCCGCGGCTTTAACAATGGTTATATTTCCATTAGCGAGTGCAGGAGGAGTGGTAGTTGTAAAGCCACCAGCGGTAACACTACTCACACTGCCAGCAGAAATAGCGCCGCTACCGGTGTTATTTATGTCATCGGCGGTGCGTATTGGCGATGCTAACGCTAGGTCTTCACCGCGACCAGTGGCGAGGGTAATATTAGCTGCTGCTTCTGAATTGAGCTTAATTTGAAATTTATCGCCTTCATTTCCTACACCAGCCATAGTTAACTGCAAGCCAAATAAATCAACACCAGGGTTATTTGCCGAGTTAATTTCGCCGCCGACAAATGTTGCTGTTGTAGCAGCGCCTAATGGCTCACCTTTATTATCTACTGGCTGAATACTCACTTCGTTTGGGTTTGCGGTATAAGTCACAATAAAATCACTGGCAGGTAAATTACTGCCTTTGCCAGGCTCTACTGTTGCACTAACCCCTGCACCACCGGTATTAGCTTGATAGGCAAAGCCTTTTGCCGTAGGTATATTGAATATATCGCCACCCAATTTACCGTTAGCATCCATTCCCAAGTGATTTTGCTGATTAAATGCATCAGCTAACGCTAAACCCATTTGGCCTATTTGATTTTGCGCAGGTACTAAAATATCGTCTCTGAAGGCAAGTAAACCACCTATTTTGCCTTTTAATTTACTGGCATCAACTTCAAGCGGCACAGCTTTGCCGCCATTTACATCTAAGCGCAGTTCTTTAAAGTTTGGATCCGGGTCGCCGCGCATCGAAAACAAGTTAAACGAGCCGTTTTGCATTACAACGGCTTCACCGCTGCCCATAAACACTTGTTTTTCACCATTGGGGCCATCGAGTGTTTCTATATCAATCAGCTCAGATAAATCGCGAATTGCTTTATCACGCTCATTGTAAGCTGAGCTCGCATCGGCTTCATTCCTGGTACCATGAACACCCGCAATTTCTTGATTCAGCGAACTAATACTTTCAATAAGCGTATTAGCCTCTTCAGAAAAGATTTCTAATTGCTCATTAACAACCGCTTTTTGCTCAGAAACAATACCTGCAAGTCGGTCCATTTGATCAACTAAATTTTGTGCATCACTCATCACTAATGAACGAGCAACTGTTGAGGAAGGTTGATTAAGCGCTTCTTGCACGTTATTAAACATTGAGTTGATACTAGTTGATAGGCTATTTGATTTTTCTGAAAAAATTTGATCAACCCGACTCGCTTCACTAACGAATTGATCAAAAAAACTTTTATTTGAAGTATCTCGATTTAATTGCTTTTGCGCAAACTCATTCAATAACCGGTACGTTTGACCACGGCCCACCTGATTATCAATCATGGTGGTAAATTCGGTGCGCTCACGTACATACCCTTCGGTATTAACATTTGAGATGTTTTTACTTGTCGTTTGCAATAACTCAGAGTTTGCTCTTATTCCTGAATTTGCAATATTTAATAAATTAAACGACATGTTACTCTACTCCTTGGCGGATCACGCTTGTGGCGATATTCTTCAATTCGTTACTGTTTAACACCCTTTTTATTTTGTCAGCATAATTAGGGTCGGTTGCATAACCGGCTTGCTGTAAAGAGTCTAAGAACTTATGCGGCTTTGCCGTATTGTTTAATGCATCTTGATAGCGCGGGTTTTGTGTTAAAAAATCTACAAAATCATTCACGCTATCTTTTATCGAATCATACGCTCTAAAGCTTGCTTGCTTTTTAACTGCAGCACCTTGCTCAAACTCTAAAGTGACCTTACTGGCCTTTTCACCCTGCCAACTTTTATCTGACTTAATATTGAATAAGTTGTTTGAGCTATGACCATCACCTTTACTAATAATATGTTTACCCCAACCAGTTTCTAATGCTGCTTGCGCAACCATAACCGCCGGATTTAAACCAATTTTTTTAGCCGCTTTTTTTGCGTGTTCCCACACGGTGCTTACAAATTCCTCAGCATTTTCAAATGTCTTAGGCGCTGTGTTTTGTTCGCTTTTTTCAGTTGAATCAACGAGCGGTGCTTTTTCAATGACCTTTTGGTTTTCTTGATGAGGTAAGGTGCTACCCGCACGTTGGTCACTAAAGAAATCAGACGTTGTACGAAGAACAGAGCCTGGCATAAAGTTTTTTCCATCTGGCGATAGTTGCTGCACAATTAAATCTGCAAGTCCCAAAGAGCCATTTGATGAAAGCTCTGTGGCCATTTGTTGGTCGTGCATTTCTTCAAAAAATTTCACGCCGCTAGCATTAAACGGGCTTTCTTTATCTTCAAAAGCCTCATTAGCTTTACGCATACTTTTAAGCAGCATTTGGGTGAAAATAGCTTCAAATTGTGCCGCTGCTTTTTTTAACGCCGCTTTAGATGCATCGGTTGATGCATCACCGCTGTTTAAAGCATCTCGACGCAAAGAGTCTAAGTTGCCTAAATCAAAAAAGTTTTGCTTATCTAGATGATTTGTTTCCATCAGCTTTTTGACACAATAATTAATAATTCTTAGTTAAATGCAATAATTGAGCCAAGTGAAGTGAAAGGTTCTAGGTTCTAGGTTCTAAGTTCTAAGTTCTAAGTTCTAGGCAGAAATTAAACTAAGTGAGAGACGCGAGGTAAACTCGCTGCTACTTATTGTGTAGGTTTATATTGCTGAGGTAGCAGCGGCTTTATGCCGCGTCTTTTTTTAGGTTAACTGTTAAAGACCCTAAATAGGGTCTTATAAAACTAAATTACAACAAGCTGACCATTTATGGCGCCGGCTTCTTTAAGTGCTTCAAGAATCGCCATTAAATCACCAGGAGCAGCGCCAACTTCATTAATTGCGCGAACTAAATCATCAAGACTCACACCAGGATCAAATACAAAAGCGCGTGAATCATCTTGATTAACATCAATAATACTTTGCTGTGTAACCACGGTTTCGCCTTCTGCTAACGGGTTTGGCTGCGCCACATTTTGTTGCTCAGCAATCGTGACTGTTAAACCACCATGGGTAATTGCCGCAGGTTGTAATTTTACATTTTTGCCTATAACGATGGTGCCGGTACGCGAATTAACAATTATTTTTGCCGAAGTATCCGCAGGCTTAAATTCTAAGTTTTCAAGAGTTGATAAATAAGATACGCGCTGCGAGGCATCTCGTGGCGCAACAACCCGAATAGAGGCGGCATCGAGTGCTTGTGCGCTATTTGGGCCGATTAAATCATTAATGGTTTTCTCTAAACGTTTTGCGGTTGTAAAGTCAGGACGGTTTAAATTAAAGGTAATATAATCGTTTTGCATAAATGGGCTTTTAACGGCACGTTCAACCGTGGCACCGTTTGGCACACGCCCTACGGTTGGCGTATTAATCACGACTCGGCTACCATCTAGGCCTTCAGCACCTAAGCCACCTACAATTAAGCTCCCTTGTGCAATAGCGTATACATTACCATCAACCCCTTTTAAAAATGTTTGTAATAACGTACCGCCACGTAAGCTTCCCGCACTACCAATTGATGACACAGTAATATCTATAGTTTGCCCTGGCTTTCTAAATGGGGGGAGTTCAGCATGAACCGCGACTGCTGCAACATTTTTAATTTTTGGCTTTAAACTCGCAGGTAATGTAATACCAAAACTATTAAGCATGCCTTTAAAACTTTGCTCGGTAAAACGGCTTTGCTCTCCGGTACCTGGTAAACCAACAACCAATCCATAGCCCACTAATTGGTTTGAGCGCACCCCTTCGACCATAGACACATCTTTAATTCGCTCAGCACTGGCAGTAAATTGCCAGCCTAGTAGCACCATAAAACAAAAAACTTTAAAACCATTCATGTTGAATGTCCTCTAAAAGGGAAACAATGAGCTACTAAAGAAACGCGTTAACCAACCCGGGCTTTGTGCCTCTTGAGTTTGACCCTTACCTGAATACTGAATACGCGCATTCGCAATACGATTAGACTCAACGGTATTATCAGCATTAACATCTTGTGGACGCACTAACCCCTCTAAGCGAATAAATTCTTCACCGGTATTTAGCGTTAGCCATTTTTCACCACGAATCACTAAATTACCATTTGGTAATACTCGCATCACGTTAACCGAAATATCGCCAACTAGGCTGTTTGATTGATTTGATTTTGAGTCACCTTTAAACGACGCATCACTACCAACCCCAAATTGAATACTATCGCCACCAATATTAACCGGTAAACCACCTAAACCAATAACAGGATCGAGGCTAGCATCTGTTTGTTTATCTGTTTCTGTTTTAGCCGCTTTTGTGGCTTGGGTTGACTCTTGCAATTTAACAGTAATGATATCGCCTGTTCTAAGTGCTTTTTTATCGGCATATAAGTCATTCGATAACTGAGTACTGAATAAAGAGCCAGTTGCTACCACTGGCTCCATATTAGGCTCAGGATACATAGGTGCATAGTAGGGATCGTCCTGCACTACTTCATTATTTTGTGTAGATACACAACCGCTTAACAGTAAAGTCCCTACTGCAAATAACATAATATTACGCATACAATCCCCCAAAACTATAATTGTTGATTGATGTAGCTCATCATTTCATCAACCGCTGAAATTACCTTTGAGTTCATTTCGTAAACTCGCTGAGTTTCAATCAAATTAACCAACTCTTCGGTCACATTTACATTTGATGTTTCAAGTGAACCTTGAATAATTGTACCTAGGCCCTCAACCCCCGGATTACCTTGAACAGGCGCACCACTTACCGCAGTTTCGGTATAAAGGTTTTGCCCTATAGGCTCAAGGCCCGACGGATTAATAAAATCACTAATCGTGATCTGACCAATAACCACGTTTTCGGCCTGACCTTTAACGCGAACTGACACTTCACCGTCTTGAGATACGGTGATCGACTGTGCATCGTCAGGTACATTCATTTCAGGCTGAACAACATAACCAGCACCCGAGGTTACAACACGCCCATCACCGTCGGTGGTAAACTGGCCGTTACGCGAATAAGCAATATTGCCATCCGGTTGCAATACTTCAAAAAAGCCAGGACCTGAAATCATCCAATCTAATGAATTTTCAGTGGTGAGCATATTACCTTGCGAAAAGTTTTTTTGGTTAGCCACCACCTTAGTACCCGCACCAAGCATTAAACCTGACGGCATTTCGGTATCTTGTGATGAACGACCGCCTGGTTGATTAATATTTTGGTAAAGCAAGTCTTCAAAAATAGCGCGGCTTTTTTTGTAACCCACTGTACTGGCGTTCGCTAAGTTATTTGATATAACCGATATATCAGTTTGTTGAGCGTCAAGCCCTGTTTTACTTATCCATAATGCTGGATTCATAATAATATCCTCACGTTAAAGTTAAACGATGCGCATCAGCTGTTCTTGACGTTCGTCAATCTCTTCAGCTGTTTTCATCAGTTTTACTTGTAATTCAAATTGGCGTTGATGACTGATCATATCGACCATTTCATGCACAGGATTTACATTCGATTTTTCTAATGTGCCACCTAATACTTGTACATTGGCTGATGTTTCAACTATTTGGCCTGGTTTAGCTCTAAATAAGCCATCGTTACCCTTTTCGAGCGTGGCGTTGTTTGCATCAACCACTTTTAGCCGATCAACTTCTTCTAAAAAGTTAGCCGGTGCACCTTGAGGGCGAACTTGAATAGTGCCATCTTTGCTAAATTCAATTTTTTCAATCGGTACCGGTAATATGACGGGCCCACCTTCGCCAATAACTTGACGACCGTCGCTGGTAGTTAACATACCTTCAGCCGTTATATTTAACGAACCCACTTTTGTGTAGGCTTCATTACCAGAGGCATCCTGAACACTCAGCCATGCGTTATCACTCATAGCAATATCAAGGCTACGGCCTGTTTCGACAACACCGCCCGATGTCATGTTTGATCCTGGGCGCTCCTGCATAGCAAAAACACGAGTCGGCAAACCTTCACCGAAAGCCTGCATTGATCGTGCTTGCGCAAAATCAGATTTAAACCCAGTGGTATTCGCATTTGCCAAATTATTGGCTTTAAGAGCAAGCCCTTGCATGCTTTGTTTAGCGCCAGATGCCGCTATGTAGACCATTTTATCCATAACATCGACTCATTAAGAAATCTATGTATGAGTAAATGCAATATAAGTGCCAAATTAAATTTAAGTGTGAATAAGATTTTAGAAGAGGAATAAAAAAAGGCTGCACTAAGCAGCCTTAGTAAATCAAAACATGATTATCTGATCTGAAGGATGTTTTGTTGAATAGTTGAGTTAACCTCAAGCGCACGAGAGTTTGCTTGGAAGTTACGCTGCGCACTAATCAAATCAACCAGCTCATTGGTTAAGTTTACGTTAGACTGCTCAAGAGCTGACGAGTTAATGTTGCCTAGTGTGCCTGAACCTGGCTCACCCGCTATTGGCTCGCCCGAGGTTAAACTTTTTTTCCATGAAGTATCACCTACTTGCTGCAAACCTTGTGAGTTTGAAAAGCGCACCATGGCAACTTGACCTAAGTAAGTTGAATCGCCATTACTGTAAGATGCAACAACTTTTCCATCTGTACCAATATCAATACCCGCTAAGCGACCTACTGTCGCACCATCTTGCTCTAGTGCTTTCACCTCAAAGCGACTCGCATATTGAGTAGGCGTTTTATTTGCAGTACCGGCCTCATCGCGCCAATTAATCGCAATATCATCAAATTGGGCGCCATTAGATAAAATACCCGATAAATTAGCTCCGGTTAAATTAACATCAGTAAAGGTTGGACCAACATTTGGAGCACCATTAGTCGTTGCAGGCAAACCGCTAGCATCAAACCCAAAGGTACTTAGCGCGCTTGGTGTTGCTGTCGCGGCACCAGTTGCATCAAAGGGAGTTTTATCAAGCGTACCATGTACTTGCCATTCATTAGGCGCTGTTTTTACAAAAAAGAATTGTAGAACATGTGGCTCACCAAGTGAGTCATACATTGTGGTCGATGTCGAAGAGTTATAAGTAGTACTGTCTGTTGCATCAAAAGGGACAGCTATTACATCTTCTCGAGAATCGACGTTAAATGATGTATAAACGTTTGAAGTAGAGCGCGGAGAGCCCGAAGAATCTGGTATTTGTAAAGCAGATGAAGTACTAAGACTTACAGAGGTCGTATCACCACTAACTTCATCAACTGGGAAGCTTTGTAAAAAATTACCTTTAGCATCTACAACAAAGTTATCTTTGTTAAGCTTAAATGCACCCGCACGCGTGTAGGTAAAATCTTGTGCGCCTAAGTCTTGACTGGTAGCAAAATACCCCTCACCTGTGATCGCTAAATCCAGTGAATTATTAGTAAACTGCAGCGAGCCCTGATGAAACTGCTGGGCAACCATAGTGGTTTGTACACCATCACCATTTTTTGTTTTACCGGCGCTAAATACTGATGATGCGTATACATCAGCAAATTCAGCGCGAGACTCTTTAAAGCCCGTGGTATTTACGTTGGCAATATTATTGGCGGTAACATCTAAATCTTTTTGTGCGGCAGCAAGGCCTGTTAATGCAATATTGAAGCTCATAATTAACCTCTAACCTAGAAAATATTTAGCCTATTGGCTAAAAAAATACATAAAATCTATTACGCGATTTCTGCGACATCAGTCAGCCTAACCGCACCTTCTTTTGTGTTAATAATAATGCCGCTTGAGCCATTAATATTAACACTCTCAATATTTTTGAATGAGGCAATTGGTAAGCTAGAAAATTCGCCATCCGTACTGCCTTCAGCTTTAACCTCGTATTCACCAGGAGGAAGTCGTTCACCCGCTTCGTTTTTACCATCCCATGCAAAGCGAACCGCACCTGCAGGCTGCGTGCCTAAATCAATAGTTTTAACTAATTGCCCGGATGCATCTTCAATACGAAGCGTTAAATTGTCTACCGGCTTTTCAGCAACAATCGCTCCCTTTACCTCACCCGACTCATTAAGCTCAAGTGTGTCAGACTCCAGCAGCGCTTGCTTACCAACCAATGTTGATGCTTGCAATGCTGAATTTGATGTCATCGACGCAGCTAAAGACTCAAAGTTAGAGTTTAAATTTGAGATCCCTTCAGCCATAGTAAAGTTTGTCATTTGTGCAATCATCTGATCGTTATCAGCTGGTTTGCTGGGATCTTGATATGACAACTGCTGTGTTAACAACGAAAAGAAATCTTCTTGGGTTAACGCATCACTCTCTTCTTTTTTTGGCACTTGCTTATCTTGCCAACGTAAAGAGTCCATATAGGATGAAGAAGTACTAATATCGTTACTCATGAGCTACCCTCAGTTACCGCTGACCTAACAGCAGTGTTTTACTTAACATTTGCTTAGCTGCATCAGCAACTTGAACATTTGTCTGATAAGAGCGAGAAGCAGAAATCATATTTGCCATCTCCTCAACAACATTCACGTTGGGTTTGTAAATATATCCATTTTCATCCGCACTCGGGTGATTTGGGTTATATTCGATTTGTAGTGGTTTATTACTTTCAACCACTCCTAACACTTTTACACCAACGGCAGAGCCCTGTGGGTTGCTTGCTGACGCTGACGCTTTTGTAAGCTCCGCAGCAAATACAGGTTGTCGCGCTCGGTACGTCTCATTTTGCGAAGAGCTAATTGTATTGGCGTTAGAGATATTACTTGCCGTGGTATTTAATCGCACGTTTTGCGCGCTCATACCTGAACCAGCAATATCAAACACATTATATAAACTCATAATTAGGCTCCTTGACTACCGAGGGCTTTTTTCAGGCCTTTAAATTTACCATTAAGAAACTGGACACTGGCCTGATACTCCATAGCATTCTGTGTATACAAGTTCCGTTCCACTTGTATATCAACAGAGTTACCATCACCTGTATCTGTTTGATTTGGCGTACGAAATAGTTCATTACCACCTACACTACGAGTACCACCGGCAATGTGTTTTTCATTGGTTCTTACCATGGTATTGCCGCTTAGTTGGTTGGACTTTGCCGTTTTTAATGCTGAGGCAAAGTCGATATCTTTTGCTTTATAGCCGGGCGTATCAGCATTTGCGATATTAGTAGCGAGCATTTCTGCTCTTTGCGAACGGATCAACATCGCATGCGGATGCACGCCTAATGCTTTATCAAAACTGATAGCCATAACTACCTCCAAAAAATTGACTCAGTACCGATAAAGCAATAAATGAGCCAGCAGTGAAAATAGTGATAATAAAAACAAAAAACGACGCAATGGGCGTCGTTTAGAGGAGGGATAATATATTTATGAAGGTCATTTCTTTTGGTAAATGATACCAGGGTTACAACGCACCATATCAAAGTCAGTACTTAAACCAGACATAGACTCCGACGCACCTAAAAATAAGTACCCCTTAGGGTTAAGTGCTTGAGAGAATTTTGCAATTATTTTGGCTTTCACCTCAGGTGAAAAGTAAATTAAAACATTACGGCAAAATATAATATCGAACTTACCCATTAAGGCGTACGAATCGAGCAAATTTAAATGCCTAAAGCTCACTTGCTTTTTCAATGAATCAACCACTTGTGCCATGCCATTGCCGCTGTCTTTAAAAAACTTTTTACGGCGCTGTGCAGAGAGTCCGCGAGACAATGCCAATGCGTCATATTCAGCATGTTTACATATATCAAGCATGGTATTTGATATATCTGTACCAATTATTTGTGCACCCATTTTTAAAACACCAGGGCTGCTGGATTGAAACTCAGCAACCGACATCGCTATTGAGTAGGGTTCTTGTCCTGATGAGCTCGCCGCAGACCATATTTTTAATGGCCTATTTAACGTTTTAAACTCAGGGAATAATCTGGTTTTAAGTAACTCAAACGGATACTGATCTCTAAACCACAATGTCTCATTGGTTGTCATGGCATCAACAACGGCTGCGCGCAGCTGGCGCTCATGTACACCTAGCGTTTTACTTACCAGTTCAGATAACGAATCAACATTAAATCGAGACATTAATGGTGCCAAACGACTCTTTACTAAATACTGCTTATTTTCACCTAAAACAATACCGCACTGTTGTTCTAAAAATAAGCGAAATTGATCGTATTCATTTTGCTGTAAATCTTTATTAGTCAAATCAATAACACCTATGTTTATTAATCACGATGAACCCATTTATTAACGGCTGTTGCAAGCTCGTCTGGGTTAAATTTTGCAATAAAATCATCTGCTCCTACTTTTTCAATCATCGCTTGATTAAAAACACCACTCAATGATGTGTGTAAAATCACATGTAGTGGCGCGAGCTTAGGATTAGCTTTGATTTCTGCAGTCAGCGTATAACCATCCATTTCTGGCATTTCTACATCAGAAATCAGTAGCCCTACTCGCTCTGTAATATCATTTACGCAATCGAGCTCTGCAATTTCTTTTAATCTTATTAAAGCTTCTTTACCATTTTTAGCCAACTCAGTTGTTACACCTAATGGTTCCAATGCTCGTTTTACTTGATTTCGCGCAACAGCCGAATCATCAGCAATAAATACTATTCTCTCGCCTAAATCTTTTTGTATAGTGCCTTGCGAGGCAACATCATCACTTACCGTAGTATTAACTGGGCAAATTTCGTTTAAGATTTTTTCTACGTCGAGTATTTCTACCAACTCATTTTCAATTTCAGTGACGGCTGTTAAATAAGAATAACGCCCTGCTCCTGATGGCGGTGGCATTATTTTTTCCCAGTTCATATTAACAATTCGCTCAACACCACCAACTAAAAAACCCTGCACTGTGCGGTTATATTCTGCAATAATAATAAAACTGTCTTCAATGTTTTTAATGGGCCGCCCGCCTACAGCCATCGATAAATCAATCACTGAAATAGTTTGGCCTCGAATGTGTGCTACACCACGAATATAAGCATTAGATTTTGGCATGCTGGTTAATGGAGGGCATTGAAGAACTTCTCTTACTTTGAACACATTAATGCCAAAGCGCTGACGCCCATTAAGCTTAAATAACAATAACTCCAAGCGGTTTTGCCCAACCAACTGTGTACGTTGGTTTACTGAGTCTAAAATGCTGGCCATTTAAATCTCCTAAGAAAACAAATATAAGGAACGATAATTGCTTTCAATTAATAAAGCGTCATAACACAACGGGGGCGTCTAAATTCTGACGCAAAATATTTATACCCTGTTTGCAACCATAAGCATAGTCGAAACATTATGAGTTTATTAAAAAAAACCAGAAGATACAGTGTTTTTTATTTTCTTGCTAGCCTCTGCTTCACTTTGCCACTAAAGGCTCAAGTATTTAGTAAAGAATCGCTACAAGAAATGGCTGTTTCTTATGTTGCTCAAAAAGCAGTAGCTACAAATGATAACAAAATACAGTTCAGTGCATTACCGTTAGATAGCCGCATACCTGATCGCCATTGTAACTCAGAACTAGCGCTAGCAACCCCAAGTGAGCCCCCATTTAATCGTCAGGTCACCATTCAGATAAAATGCAACGATAATGAGAACTGGGCACAATACGTGCACGTTAGAATCACTGAATCAGCACCGGTTGTAGTTGCAACTACTAATTTAGCACGAGGTGAAGTGATTACTCCATCCCATTTAAGTATTGATATGCGCCCTGTGCACTTTATACGTGTTCAGTATCTTGATGACCCTGCACTACTTATTGGTAGCCGCAGCAAACGTAATATTCGTGAAGGTATGCCAGTACTACTTAATCAAATTTGTATGGTTTGCAAAGGCGACTCTGTCAACATTTTTGCCAACATTAAAGGGTTAAGAGTAAAAACCACGGGTGTTGCATTAGAGGATGGCACCTTGGGTGAGCAAGTACGAGTAGAAAACAAAAAGACAGGTAAAGTTTTAAATGCGCGTGTAGATGGTGTAGAGTCAGTTCAGGTAAATATTTAATATAAATTTATGCTAAAGTATCTTTAATAAATGCCGATATAAAGGCATCAGTTGGGTAATAAATGGGCTTTTATTATGGTCGGTCAAGTAAATAAATCAAATCAACAACCGAGTGTTTTAACAAACACTCAACAGCAAAAAGTTGATTTAAAAAGAGATAATGCAAATACACAGGCTGCACAAACGCCTTCACCTAAAGCTGCAAGCGATTCTGTGAGCTTAACACCGCAAGCTAAGCAATTAAAATCGTTACAAGAGAAAGCGCAGCAGTCTTCTGATTTTGACAGTAACAAAGTTGCTGAGCTTAAAAAAGCGATTACTGAAGGCAAGTATCAAATAGACAGTGAGAAACTTGCCAAAAATTTAGCAGACTTCGAGTTTAATGTTTATGGCTGATCACAATAGTTTAATTACGATTAAACTAAACGAACAAATAAATTGTTTAACAACCTTGAGTGAGCTTCTTACTCAAGAGCTTAATGCTATTGCCTCACGTAGAGGCGAAGGCTTAAAAGAAATTGCCCAACAAAAAATGTCTTTTTTAACCAGTATAAGCACCCTTGATAAAGAACTCAGCAAACTAATTGCCAGTAATGATCAGCAAACAGATGAAAACGCTGACTTAATAAAGCTAACTCGAGAAAAGCTTGAGCAGTGTCAAAAACAAAATGAAGTTAACGCTCACGCAGCGCACCAGGCACAGTTAAGTGTTAAGCAACTGAAAGGTATTTTAATTGGTGCACCTTCGTCTATGACCTACGATCAAGCTGGTAGCGTAGTAAATACCGATAACAGCATTGTGCGGAACCTAAAAGCCTAAAAAAGAATACCCATAAAAAAACGCCTAAACGATAATTCGTTTAAGCGTTTTTTTATGGGTAATAATTTGTCGCTCAGTAATAAGTCACTTTTTTCACTTCACGTGGCTTTATCTCACCTATGTACAAGTCGTGAACGCGTTTCATATTAAGTTCAAGCTCAGTTATATACATATCATTTACGGCATATGTTTTTATAATTTGTGCGCCTTTAATAATACCTTGTACCTTGCTTTGTAAATAATCATCTTGGGCAACAGAGCCTGCGACGGTTGTGCCTGCGGTAATTTTTTGCCCGTACACTTGTTCCGTTAGTTCGCGGTATGCTTCTAGCTTGGAGGCTTTAATTGCCATAAGCTGTTTTTGAGTGTCATTACTTCCCGACTGCAAACTAATGGGCGCGTACCCTATTGCTTTTAATACAGGGTAATTATTTGGCTCAACATATTTATATTCAACGTGCTTATCAAATATATTGCTACAACCGCTTAACGTTAAGCAGCCTAATGTGATCATTAATGGCATTACTCGCATCATACAGGGCCTTTAAAAACTAATTAAACTCAGTTATGCACGTTTAATGCCAGTGATACCTATATTCTGTAACAACAAATAATAGTGGTACATTACTTGCTGAGATTCATTAACGCTAACGTTTAATTGGAGTAAGAGTATGAAGTCGTTTTTAAAAGCAGTATTGGCAGGATTAAGCACCACTGCTGTATTAACGTTTTCACCTTTTACCCACGCTCAGTGGTATGAGTCTACAGGCCATGCCGTTATTCAAAATAGCGACATTCCAGGTGCAAAGGCCGCTGCAATAAAAGATGCGATTACCCAAGCCCTTGTATTCTCTGGTGCACGGGTGAGCTCGGTGCAAACACTTGTTGATGGTGTTTTAACCCAAGATCAGCTAAAAATAAGTAGCCAAGGCGAAATTCAAAAAATAGAGCTCGTTAGCGAAAACCGCAGCAATGATGAATTTGCGATTACCTTACGCCTAGATATTTTTGCACAAACCGAGCAATGCCCGCAAAGCAACTTCAATAAATTTATAGCTGTGACGCAAAGTCAATTAACAAATCGTGAACAAGCGAGAATGGGTCAAATATTTGACATTAACAAAGCAGTCAGTAAAAACATTTATACCTCGTTGCAAAAATCAAAAATGAGTGCAATACCCGTTGCCTATTTCAACAAAGCTATAAAGGTTGATACCTACTTTAATCAACAGCATGACTATTCAAACAGTCAGTTAGAAGAAATTTCATCACGCAGCAATGCGCAATATGTGCTGTTAAGTCAAATAACCAGTTTATCTACCAGCGATAAAATCAATAGCGACTATGCGTTTTGGCAAGATGAAAGCTATCAGCGCCACTACCAAATAGAGTTTAGCTTATTTAATGGCACCACTTACGAGCCGTTATGGCAAAATAGCTATCAAAGCCAAGCAATTTGGCCATTTGAAAAAACAGCCATTATTGATGTAAATAGTAATCGGTTTTGGCAATCACCTTTTGGCCAAAGCATTAGTGATATAAACCAAACCTTAAGTTACGACCTACAAGCAGCCATGGCCTGTCTACCTACTCAAGGTAAAATAATGCATATGGAAAACAATAAATTAGTGATTAATTTAGGTAAGGCTCATGGCTTAGAAAAAGGCCAACTACTGAGTATTGCCCATCATAATTATTTAACCGACGCACAAGGCAACACTATGCCGCATACCATCACTACACTTAACCGTATACGAATTGAGCAGCTTTATCAGCACAGCGCTATTGCCGTCAGTATTAATGATCAGCCTTTGCCGGGCGTACAAATTAATGACATTGTAGAGATTGCCGAGCAATAGCCGCATGTAAAATGCTAAAGCGCCTCGCTTAGTTTAGCCTTTAAATTAGAGTGGGCGCTTAACCACTGAGCCAATTGCTCAACCCCAGATA
Source organism: Pseudoalteromonas sp. 2CM28B (assembly GCF_023161935.1). NCBI lineage: Bacteria > Pseudomonadati > Pseudomonadota > Gammaproteobacteria > Alteromonadales > Pseudoalteromonadaceae > Pseudoalteromonas > Pseudoalteromonas sp. 2CM28B. The sequence goes on along the minus strand of NZ_JALNTH010000021.1, from coordinate 6,061 downwards.
AGTGCGGGTAATGCTTTCTACATGCAAATACAATATTACGTTGTTGATTAGGAAAAATAGGCAAATAATGAATACCCACTCGTGGTATTGCTGCAAGTTTTGGCACAAACGTAACACCATCATCCATCGCCACCAGCGCCAATAAAGTCTCAAGGCTATTTCCTTGATACTGGCTGGAAACATCTACCCCTGCCGAAAAACAAAACTGCTGGGCTTGATCTTTAAAGCAATGGCCATCACTTAACATTAATAGGTTGCAACCTTGCAGGTCTTGCAGTGCCACTTTTTTATGCTTACACAATGCGTTATCGCTTGATACGGCAACTAAAAAGTCTTCTTTATATAAATCAATGGTATGGTAACTTTTAAGTTCAGGTACATCCGCTAAAATTGCAAAGTCGACTTCACCACTTTCTAACGCAGCTAAAATAGTGGTTGTTTGCATTTCAATAAACGAAAACTGGCTATTTATAAACGCTGCTTTCATTGATGTTAGTAGCGTAGGTAATAAATACGGCGCAATCGTTGGAATAATACCAATGGTTAGCTTACCCTGCAGTGGTTCATTAGATGTTGCTGCCAGCTCTTTTAATATTTGTATTTGCTCTAAAACGACAGCTATTTGTGTCAATAAACGTTCACCTTTGGCAGTTAAGGTAACGTGCTTGGTAGAGCGGTCAAAAATAATAACGCCTAATTCTTGTTCCAGCTTTTTAATTTGCCCACTTAAGGTAGGCTGGCTTACAAAGCAGGCATCGGCCGCTTTACGAAAATGCTTATAGTGGGCAACCGCTTTGATATACTCTAAATCTTTTAAGTTCATATTTACACTCAACCTGATAGCTTATACCTATCAGTTTAATACAAACAAACGATTGGAACTATATTTAATTGTTCGCCATAATGGCTATCAACAAATCAAGAGGAACTAAAAAACATGTTAAACAATATTGAAGGTCAAACAATCCCAAACGTAACATTCGCAACGCGTCAAAACGACGAATGGAAATCAGTGACTACAGACGACATTTTTAAAGGTAAAACGGTTGTTGTGTTTTCACTACCTGGTGCATTTACACCAACGTGTTCATCAACTCACCTACCGCGCTACAACGAGTTAGCCGGTGTATTTAAACAAAATGGCGTTGATGACATTGTTTGTGTATCAGTAAACGATACCTTTGTAATGAACGCATGGGCTGAACATCAAGAAGCGCAAAACATTACTTTATTACCAGACGGTAACGGCGAATTTACTGACGGCATGGGTATGCTAGTTGATAAAAACGATTTAGGTTTTGGTAAGCGCAGCTGGAGATACTCTATGCTGGTTAAAGATGGCGTAATAGAGAAGATGTTTATTGAGCCAGATTTACCAGGCGACCCGTTTGAAGTATCTGACGCTGACACTATGCTTGATTACATCAACCCAACTCAAGTAAAACCAGAAGCAGTTACTCTATTTACTAAGCCTGGCTGTCCTTTCTGTAAAAAAGCAAAAGAGCTACTTACAGCTAAAGGCTTTGCTTTTGAAGAAATTGTAATGGGCGCTGGCGCATCACTTACCAGCCTTAAAGCGGTATCGGGCCGTGAAACCGTACCACAAGTATTTATTGGCGGTAAGCACATTGGTGGCTCAGACGACCTAGAAAAATACTTTGCTTAATTAAGTAAATAAAACAGGGGCTGCAACGCCCCTGTTTATTAAAGGAAAAACACTATGAAAGAATTGCAAACCGACGTTGTTGTTATAGGTGCAGGTACCGCTGGTTTAAGTGCCTACCGTAATGCTAAACAATTTACTCAAAACGTACTTATGATTGAATCTGGCCCATACGGTACAACCTGCGCACGTGTTGGTTGCATGCCAAGTAAATTATTGATTGCAGCAGCAGAAGCCGCGCACTCAATAGAAATGGCGCCTGCCTTTGGAGTTCACAGCTCAAAACCGGTAATTGACGGTAAAGCCGTTATGGCACGAGTAAAAAGTGAGCGCGATCGCTTTGCAGGATTCGTAGTAGAAGCCGTAGATGAAATACCTAGCGAAGATAAAATTCGTGGCTATGCACAGTTTTTAGACGCCAACCGCGTGCAAATAGACGACCACACCATTATTACTGCCAAACGCTTTGTAATTGCAACGGGTTCACGCCCATCTTACCCTGGCGTATTTAATAACTTTGGCGACCAACTGATTATAAATGACGATGTATTCGACTGGGATGATTTACCAGAATCAGTAGCCGTATTTGGCCCTGGCGTTATAGGCCTTGAAATTGGCCAAGCGTTGCACAGATTAGGAGTAAAGGTAAAACTATTTGGCGTAGGTGGTGCTATAGGCCCATTAACCGACCCCGTGGTTAAAGATTACGCTAACACCGTATTTGCAGAAGAATTTTATGTTGATACCGACTCAAACGTATCAGACATGAAAAAAGTAGGTGATAAAGCCCAGCTCACCTACACCGACAAGCAAGGTGTTAAACATACTGAGCAGTTTGACTATGTACTGGCTGCAACCGGGCGAGTACCAAACACCGATAAGCTAGGGTTAGAAAACACCGGCATAGAGCTTGATGAACGTGGCGTACCACTCGCTGATGCCCACACTATGCAATGTGGCGACTCTCACATATTTATTGCCGGCGATGCCAGTAACATGATCCCACTGCTTCACGAAGCATCCGATCAAGGCACTATCGCAGGGCAAAACGCAGGCCGCTACCCTCAAGTGCGTGCTGGTTTACGTAGAGCTAAAATTGCCGCTGTGTTTAGCGACCCACAAATAGCCATGGTTGGTGAAAGCTTTAAAGAAATTAGCCAACGATTAGGAAGCTGTGATTGCTTTGAAATAGGCGAAGTTAGCTTTGAAAACCAAGGTCGCAGCCGCGTTATGCTAAAGAACAAAGGGCACATGCGCGTATATGCCGAGCACGGTACCGGTTTATTTTTAGGTGCTGAATTTATAGGCCCACAAGCAGAGCACATTGCTCACTTACTTGCATGGGCTGTACAAAACAAAATGACTGTACCACAAATGCTAGATATGCCTTTTTATCACCCTGTTATTGAAGAAGGCCTGCGCACGGCACTGCGTGATTTAAACGCTAAATTAAAATTTGGCCCAGACATTCTTAACCATTGTATGGAGTGTGGCCCAGGCGCATAACACATCACTAATACACACTTGCTACTCAAAGCCAAAACCATTGTTTTGGCTTTTTTTATGTTAAAAACGGGTATATAAAATGGCGTTTAAACTGCTACACTCAGATTAATAAACAAACAAAAATGGACCGAAAATGAGCAATAATAAATATAGACTTGTCACTCGAAGCGATTTTGACGGCCTAGTGTGTGCCGTATTACTTAAAGATTTAGATTTAATCGACGATATTTTATTTGTGCATCCAAAAGACATGCAAGACGGTAAAATAGCCATTACCAGCAACGATATTACCACTAACCTCCCCTATGTTGCCGGTTGTCATATTGCATTTGATCATCACTTGAGTGAAACCGTTCGTAACGCAAGCGATATAAAAAATCACATTATTGACCCAGATGCGCCCTCTGCGGCACGCGTTGTATACGACTATTATGGCGGTGCAGAGAAATTCCCTAATATTTCAACTGACATGATGGAAGCGGTCGATAAAGGGGATTCTGCACAGTTTTCAAAAGACGAAATTTTAAACCCAACAGACTGGGTACTGATGAACTTTATTATGGATGCGCGCACAGGACTTGGCCGTTTTCGTGAATTCAAAATTTCTAATTACCAGTTAATGATGAAGTTAATTGACGCCTGTAAAGATCACAGCATAGAACAAATACTAGCAATGGAAGATGTTGCCGAGCGTGTTGCGTTATACCACGAGCACAACGCACAAGCTAAAGAGCAAATAGACCGCTGCTCATCAGTACACGACAACTTAGTGGTACTCAATTTAACCGAAGAAGAAACCATTTACGCTACTAACCGCTTCGTTATTTACGCCATGTTCCCCGAGTGTAATATCTCAATTCATAAAATGTGGGGGCTTAAAAAGCAAAACGTGGTGTACGCCATTGGTAAATCAATCACCAACCGTAGCTCAAACACCAATGTGGGCGAGTTATGCCTTAAATATGGCGGCGGCGGCCATTTAAATGCTGGCACTTGCCAAGTAGAAACCAGCAAAGCTGAAGAAGTATTGAGTGAGCTGATTGCTACAATTACCAGTGATGGCTGAGTTATAGCTTCGGGGTTCGGGGTTCGGGGTTCGGGGTTCGGGGTTCGGGGTTCGGGGTTCGGGGTTCGGGGTTCGGGGTTCGGGGTTCGGCAAAGTATTTTATAAAGCGGGCTAGTTGATAGCTCGCTTTTTTATATGAAAAATTTAATGGAGAGCTTCGTTGAGCTGTGAACCAGTCATTCAGGCGAGTCGTAATTGTCTTAGTAATAATAAAAGGATATTCTTCCCTTTTTCACATATTTAAATAAGTTCATAAAATAAGGATGTTTTCACGCTAAAATAGGAAAAGTGTCCTCAGACAAAGCTGTTATATAATAATTGGAATCTTATATGTGGATTAAAAAATTTTGGAAACCTCTTTTGTCTTTATTAGTGGTAGTAACAACGTTAGTCGTCGCCATATTTTCATATGTGAGCGTTTTTAATGGTTTATTATCCAAAAATTCCAATGACTGGGGAGCATTTGACAGTTATTTGAGCGGTACTGCTGGTGTTGTGATTGCACTGTTTGCCGTCATCTGGCTTATTTATTCGGTAAGCATCCAAAAGGAAGAAATTGAAAAACTTAAAATTGAATTAAATAAATCAGCAATAGAACAAGAGCAACAGACTGAAATTAGCGCTTTAACTGCATTAATTAGTTCTTATGGCACTTCTGCTCAGGTTACATAATTGAAGCTAAATGGTTGTAATGACGGAACTAATCATATCTCAAACAATGAATCAATTACTTCTAAAAGACCCAGTTAGAGCATGAGCTTGCAAATGTAAATGAGTATACCGCTAATCTGGAAGCAAAACTCGTACAACGTACATAGTAATACATTTTTGTCGGATGTTGTGGCTTAGCTTCGCCACTTATCCGACCCAAGTCAAAAGGTAGGTTGGTTAAGCCGAAGGCGCCACCCAACAGCCTTTCAAATTCACCTTTCATCCGCAAATGGCACAGACTGTGTGAAAACTCTGATCACCTTTTGGTCTAAGTATGTTCTGCTTATGATCTATTAATCTATACATTTAGTTCACTTAATATACTGATATTTATATAATTAGACTATTGATTCAGTTGAGGGTTGAGGCAGTATGTCAAAGTTTATAAGCGGTGAAAGTCGTGACCAATCAACGTTATTTCCAGAATCGTTGGAAGATTACGTCAGTGAAGATAATACGGTCAGAGTGATTGATGTTTTCATTGAGGAACTAAATCTAGCTGAATTGGGGTTTAAAGGATTAACTTTAAAGTCCACAGGCCGCCCTAAGTATCATCCAGCCACATTATTAAAACTGTATCTTTATGGTTACCTCAACCGTATTCAATCATCCCGCCGATTAGAAACCGAATGCCAACGCAATATTGAACTGATGTGGCTACTTGGTAAGTTGGCACCCGACTTTAAAACGATTGCTGATTTTAGAAAAGACAACGGAGATGGTATAAAAAATGTGTGCAAAACGTTTGTTGAAGTCTGCCGTCGTCTGAATATGTTTGAGAAACCAGTTGTTGCCATCGATGGTAGTAAGTTTAAAGCTAGCAACAACAAAGGCAATAATTTTACGCCAAGCAAAGTTAAATTCCACATCGACCGAGTCGAAAAGAACATTGAACGTTACCTTGAATTACTTGATGAAGCCGATAAAGAGCAAGCTAACGTCACAAAAATTAAAGCCACAAAAGATAGGCTAGCTGACTTTCGCAGCCAGTTAAAAAAACTACACGAGATTAAAGAACAAGTTGAAGCTCATCCTGACAAGCAAATATCCACTACTGATCCTGATTCACGTTTAATGAAAACTCAAGGTTTTACAAGAGTTGTGAGTTATAACGT
>NZ_JALNTH010000020.1:0-125798 GCF_023161935.1 Pseudoalteromonas sp. 2CM28B | reverse complement strand
GATAGCTCAGTTGGTAGAGCAGAGGATTGAAAATCCTCGTGTCCCTGGTTCGATTCCGGGTCGAGGCACCATTTATACAAAGCCTCGCATATGCGGGGCTTTTTTGTTTCTAAGTTTTTTCTATCCTGCTCTATTTTTCCAGCACGTCATAAACAGTAAGTCCCTCTGTCCTTTTCGTACCTCTTTGAGAACTTTATTCAGCTTTTTTGGCTAAAAATTAGGTTGTTTATTGATTTGTGATCAATATGTTAATGATTGGCGTATCTACGGCACTTATAATTTCATCGCAAAGTATGTAATGTTATGTAAAGTCAATTGAGCAACGTTTGCTAAAGTGCTTGAATAACATTCATAAATAGCATTAATCAGGTTTAAACATGATGTGGCAATATAAGCCATCTTTATTGGCAATAAGTATTATGCTGCTGAGTGGTTGTACGAGTAACTTAAACCCGCAACTACGTGAGCAAGCACCGAATACACTCCCAGATCAGTGGCAACAAACAGCTGTTGAATCAGTAGTTGCTGTCAACGACACATGGTTTAATAAACTTGCTTCACCAACAGTAAAGCAGCTAGTTACTCAAGCGCTAAAAAACAATCAGCAACTATTGCAAAACCGTTTTGATGTAGAAATACAAAAACAGCAATTAATTGTCACCGGTGCCGCTTTATGGCCCAGTTTAGATATTTCAACGCGAGTAGGGCGAAGCAAAGATAATCGTCCGGTTAGTTATAATAACTCAAGCTCTGTATCGTTAGAGTTAGGTTATGAAATTGATTTATGGGGTAAACTCTCGGATGCAAAGCGTAGAGACAACCTCAACTACCTTGCTCAGCAAGCTCGCTATGAGCAAACTAAACAACAGCTTATTGCAGATGTTATAACAAATTGGTTTAACTTAATCAGTGCAGAGCAATTACTTGATTTGTTTAAGCGCAGAGAAGCTAACGCCCAGCAAAACCTCGAGATTATTGAGTCGGGTTATCGCCAAGGTTTAAATGAAGCGTTAGATGTTTATTTAGCTCGCAATGAGTTAAACAATGAACGCTCTCGCATAGCAACCCAAAAAGCAAATTTGACTCAAGCTGCACGTAGCCTTGAGCGTTTATTGGGGGAGTATCCAAAAGGATTGATAGCAGCGAATAACGACCTACCTGTAATTAATGACGACATACCCCTTGGTTTACCGTCGGAGCTTATTACTCGCAAACCTGCGTTGCGTGCTAGTTGGTATCAGTTATTAGCCAGCGACGCTTCGCTTGCGTATGCGCATAAACAGCGTTTTCCGAGTTTAAATTTAGCGGCAGGTTTAAGCGATAGCACTAACAGGGTAAGCGACTTATTTTCTGCTTCAAGTCTTGCGTGGTCACTTATTGGTAGCATTTCAGCGCCTATTTTTGACGCTGGGCGACTCGCTGCGAACGAGGAAATAGCCAGTTTACAAACGCAAAAGCAAGAGCAAGCCTATCTGCAATCTTTATATGATGCATTTGGTGATGTTGAAAATGCTATTACCCAACAACAATCTTTAAAGGCACGCTACCAAAGCACCTTGCAGGCACAAGAAAATGCCTTAGCAGCAGAGCAATTATCGTTTGAACAATATCAAAGTGGTTTAGTGAGCTACACCACCGTATTAGATGCACAAGCACGCTCGTTTGATGCACAAAGTTCACTGATTGAAATTAAAAACCAATTACTCACAAATCGCATTAAATTACATGTTGCTCTTGGGGGCGACTTTGCAAAATCAAGATCCGCACAGGATGAGCAAGCACTATGAAACTCAACAAACAAAAAATAATTGTTCCCGCTGCTATTATTATAGCGACCATTTTTTCGGTGATGTTTATTAAAGGAAACCCGCCTAAAGCATCACGTTTTTCAGCACCGCCAAAAGCAAAAATTAATGTAGCGGTAAAACCATTGCAGTTAATTGACTACCCCGTTGAAATTGATAGCTTTGGTACGGTTAAACCACGAACTCAAAGTATGTTGGTGGCTCAGGTTTCTGGGCTGATTATTGATATAAATGAGCAGTTCCGCGAAGGCGGCTTTTTTGAAAAAGGCGATGTGTTACTTCAGTTAGATGATCGCGATTTAAAAGCAGAAGTTAAATCAGCACAAGCTAATTTGCTCAATGCCGAGCAAAACTTATTAGAAGAGCAAGCGCGAGGCCGACAAGCGCTTACTGATTGGCAACGTTTAGGCAATGAGTCTGAACCGAGTATTTTAGTACTTAGAAAGCCACAGCTAGCTGCAGCGCAAGCACAGGTTTTGTCAGCACAAGCACAATTGGAAAAAGCGCAACTAAATCTTGAACGTACTAAAATTAAAGCCCCTTATGCTGGGCGAGTATTAAACCGCAGCGTTGACTTAGGTCAGGTGGTATCTAACAATATGCAGTTGGCGACAATTTATGCAACCGACAGTGTTGAAATACGCTTACCGATAAAGAATAAAGATCTGCCTTTTATTAATTTACCTGAGCAATATCGAGATGGTGCTAAAAATCAGCGTGGCTCAGCGGTTAATTTCACTTCAGATTTAATTGGCGAGCAACAATGGCAAGGCCAACTTATTCGTACTGAGGGCGCAATAGATGAAAGTGCTCAGCAATTGTATGTGGTGGCTAAAATTAATGACCCTTATAAATCAACCAGTGATAATCAATACCCAGTAAAAATAGGGCAATACGTTAAAGCTAAAATTAATGGCAAAGTCGCCTCTCAGGTACTCGTTATTCCCAATAGTGCGATATATCAAGGCAGTTATGTTTATGTGGTTGAAAATGGCACACTACAGCGTAAAAATATTGCTTTAGCGTGGCAAAATGCGCTGCAAGGCATTGTGAGTAAAGGTCTTGAAGCGGGTAGTCAATTAGTGCTGACGCCACTGGGTCAAGTGAGTTCAGGTACGCCAGTGCAGATAATGGATGCGACTCTTAAAGCACAAAAACCAGGAGAGCAGCCATGATCGCTTGGTTTACACGTAATCATGTGGCTGCCAACTTACTGCTAATTAGTATTGTGTTGGGCGGCCTATTCAGCCTGTCTTCTAAGTTACCGTTAGAGGTGTTTCCCTCGTTTGTTTCTGATCGTATAAATATTAGTGTGAGTTTACGTGGTTCAACCCCAGAAGATGCTGAAAAAGGGGTCACCATACGAATAGAAGAAGCATTACAAGATCTCGAAGGTATTAAACAAATATCGAGCCGCTCTTCTGAGGGGTCATCACAAGTGAGCGTTGAGGTTGACACTGGCTACGACGAGCGTGAATTGTTAGCGGATATAAAGAGCCGTGTCGATGCCATTAATACCTTTCCAGCCGATGCAGAAAAACCAGTAATAGGGTTAATCCAGCGTAAGCGTGAAGTAATAGCAGTCACTGTTTCAAGTGACTACAACGAAAAAGAAACCCTAGAATATGCAGAGCAAGTCCGTGATGAATTGCTGCGTATTCCGGCGATTACCCAAGTTGAACTTAGTGGCGTACGTAATTATGAGCTGGCAATCGAAGTAAGCCAAGATACGCTGCGCCAATACGATTTAACCTTGGCGCAAATATCCAGTGCCATTGCCAATTCAAGTTCTGATATTTCAGCAGGAAACCTTAAAACAGAGGGCGGCGATGTACTTATTCGCTCTAAAGGGCAAGCTTACCGCAAAGATGAATTTGCAAGCATTGTGATAAAAAATCAAGCCGATGGCACTATTATTCGCTTAAGTGATATTGCAACCATTAACGATGATTTTGAAGAAACCCCCGTGCGCACCCGCTTTAATGGCAAACAAGCCGCATTTATTGATGTGTACCGCATTGGTCCGCAAAGTGCGATAGAAGTGGCCGATGCAGTTAAAAACTATATTACCAGTGAGCAAGCTAATTTACCGCAAGGGTTTTATTTAAGCTATTGGGATGATGACTCTGAGGTAGTAAAAAGCCGTATTGCTACCCTAACTAGCAATGCTTTACAGGGGGGGATTTTGGTACTGGGGTTACTGACATTATTTTTAAGACCTGCCATCGCGTTTTGGGTATTTATTGGTATTCCAGTTTCATTTATGGGCGCGTTTATGGCAATGGCCGCCTTTGGCGTGACCATAAATGTGATCAGCTTATTTGGTTTTATATTGGTGCTAGGGATTGTGGTGGACGATGCCATTGTTACCGGTGAAAACGTGTATACCCATTTAAAAACTGCCAAATCGGGCGAAGAGGCTGCTATAAAAGGAACTCAAGAAGTAGCCACGCCAGTTACATTTGGCGTGTTAACCACCGTGGCCGCTTTTTTACCGTTAGGTTTTATAGAAGGCGCACGAGGCGCTATTTTTGCGCAAATTCCGGTGGTGGTTATCCCGGTATTATTGTTTTCATTGATTGAATCTAAATTTGTGCTGCCAGCGCATTTAAAATATATCAAACTGCGCCAGCAAAAAGGCAAAGGTTCTAAATTAGAGCAACTCCAACAACGTTTTGCAGATGGTTTTGAGCATGCCATTTTAAAATATTACCAACCCGTATTAGGGCTAGCGCTACGCAACAAACTGGCCACAGTCAGTTTATTTATGGGCGTGTTTTTAATTATTTTAACCATGCTCACCAGTGGTTGGACTAAGTTTATTTTCTTCCCACGTATTCCCAGTGAAACAGTTCGGGTTAATTTAACTTTTCCTGCGGGAACACCGTTTGAAGTCACGAATAAATACATTATTGATATGTCAGATAAAGCCAGAGAGCTTCAGCGTAAGTATCAAGATGAAGAAACAGGGCAAAGTATTATCCTTAATATTTTAGCCAGCACTGGCGGGCGAGGCGGTGCGGCTAATTCGGGTAGTGTGCGCTTTGAAATCACCCCAGCAGAACAACGAGAGTCTGATATTGGTTCGCGTGAGTTGGTAAAAGAGTGGCGGCAATTAATAGGGGTGATCCCAGGGGCTGAAAGTCTCACATTTAGAGCAGAAATAGGTAGAAGCTCAAACCCAATTGATATTCAATTATCGGGTAATTCCATAACCACACTGCAAACAGTGGCTGAGCAAATTAAACAACGATTGGCCACTTATCCAAGCGTGTTTGATATTGCCGATAGCATGTCTGATGGTAAAGAAGAGCTACAAATAGAGCTAACAGAGCAAGGGCTTGCACTTGGATTAAATAGAGTTGATGTATCAAGACAAGTGCGTAACTCGTTTTTTGGTGTACAAGTACAGCGCATTCAACGCGGGCGTGATGATGTGCGCGTTATGGTGCGCTTACCTATAGATGAAAGGCGCTCAGTTGCTGATTTAAAAGATATATTAATACAAACGCCTAATGGTGGGCGAGTGCCGCTGTCACACGTGGCCACTTTAGTACCTGGTCAAAGCCCATCAACCATTACCCGTATTGATCGTTACCGTACACTTAATGTGTCGGCGGATGTAGAAAAAACCGATACCAATATGACCGTGCTTCAAGCTGATTTAAAAACCTACTTAGATGAACTGGTGCAACAATACCCAGGTGTAAGCCATTCATTAGAAGGTGAAGCCAAAGAGCAGCGCGAATCGTTTGGTTCGTTACTGTGGGGAATGGTATTTGTATTTTTTGTAATTTATGGGTTGCTCGCAATTCCCTTTAAATCGTACTTACAACCACTGGTGGTGATGAGCATTATTCCTTTTGGCATGATTGGCGCAGTAATTGGCCATTGGATCATGGCTATGGAGCTTACCATTATGAGTTTGCTGGGAATGCTCGCGTTAATTGGGGTCGTGGTGAACGACTCGTTAGTATTGGTTGATTTTATTAATAAAAAGCGCAGTGAAGGGCTCGATTTAATGGAAGCGGTTAAAACCGCCGGCGTAGCGCGTTTTCGCCCGGTCATGCTAACTAGTTTAACCACTTTTATAGGCTTAATGCCGCTGCTGTTTGAAAAGGCAACTCAGGCTCAGTTTTTAATTCCTATGGCAGTAAGCCTAGGTTTTGGGATTATATTTGCGACCTTTATAACTTTATTACTCGTTCCGGTTAACTATATGCTGATGGAGCGCTTTCAAGGTTGGTTTAAGTAAGTGCAGACTACATAGATAAGTAGAGTTCTCAGACACTAAGTTTCAGGTACTAGTAAGTAAAGCATCGGACTGTAAAAATTCAGTTCGGTGTTTTTTTATAATAACTAGATGATTAATAAAACAAGGGTATAAAAGTAGTTGCTGAGGGATTTAAGTTATTGGAGGTGTTCCCCGAGAATGCGGTGCCCGGTGTCAGTCCTGAAACCTTGAGGTTTCAGGGCGGAAATCTGCGGTTTACCGTAGGCTTCTCGGTACATGCCGAGCTTGCACAATAGTAGACGAACAAAAATCCTGGTATAAAATTTATCGGCTCAGGGACTTAACCAAGCTCCTGCACCCCAGGGAACAAATTCAGTATATAAGACATATTCCAATCCTTAAACCCCAAACGCAAAAAATTAAACCGTTCGCTCAGTTTTCCTGCAAATTTAATCTTGTATTTACTTTTAAGATTGCTTTTTGAACTTAATCAGCTTTTCAATCGCTTGCTTTTGACCTCAGTCATAGAATTCATTGGAGTTGCTTTTTATCGAGTGGTAGCATTGCTTTAATTAGCAAAGCGAAGACGTCATTATGAATAACTTACCAGATTACGAAAAAGCCCAACTTCTTTTAGAGAAAAATGAAATATTTGTATCACCTGCTGAAGCGCATGGCGTTATTAGCGGCTTACTTGCTTGTGGGCTAAGCATTGACGATAAAGAATACTTAGGCTTACTGAGCGACGTATTTAATGATGGCGATTCGTTTAGCAACGATTTAAAACAGTTTTTTGGTAAAGTTTATCAACAAGTTGTTGAAAGCTTTAACCATGAAGAGTTTCAATTTGATTTGTTTTTACCGAGTGATGACGAAACACTCATCGATCAAGCCAATGGGCTCGTATCATGGGTAGCTGGGTTTATGCTGGGCTTTGGCTTAAAGCAAAAAGACTACGGCAAGCTGTCGGCAGATGTAAAAGAAGTGATTAGCGACTTTAGCGAAATTACGCGCCTTGATACAACCTTTGAAGAAACCGAAGAAGATAACCAAGCACTGCATGAAGTGATTGAGTACGTACGCGTATCGGCGTTACTGTGTTTTGCTGAACTTGGCAAAGAGCAAAACCCACAAAGCAACAAAAAAACACTGCATTAATTTAGCAATACAACAAAAGTAATGGGTTAGTTATTAATGGTTGAAATACAAAAGTCAGAGTTTAAAGCGCGCCGCGAGCGTTTATTGGCGGCAATGGATAGCAACAGTATTGCGATAATTCCTGCTTCAACCGAGTTCACACGTAGTCGAGATACTCACTACCCGTTTAGACAAGACAGTGACTTTTTTTACTTAACTGGTTTTAACGAACCCGATGCGGTATTGGTGTTATGCAAAGACAGTGATACGCCTTCTATATTGTTTTGTTTAGATAAAGATAAACTTGCAGAGGTATGGCACGGCAGGCGCATTGGTTTTGAAAAAGCGCAGAGCGAATACTTATTCGACAAAACTTATGCATTAAGTGAACTAAACGAACAATTATTGAGTTTGGTGAACGGCCAACAGATTTTATTTTATGCACAAGGGACGTATCCTACCTTTGACGGCAAAGTATTTTCAATGCTCAATACTTTGCGCAGTGCTCCCAAAAAAGGCGATACAGCACCGAGTACAATTAAAGATATTCGTCCGTTATTACATGAAATGCGCCTATTTAAATCGCCGAGCGAAATTAACATTATGCGTGAAGGCTGCGAAATAAGTGCTCGAGCACACATGCGTGCTATGCGCTTTTCCCACGTTGGCGCAACCGAGTTTCAATTAGAGGCAGAGCTTCATCATCACTATGCAATGAACGGTGCGCCATATCCAGCTTATGGCACCATTGTGGGGAGTGGCGATAATGCTAATATTTTGCACTACACCCAAAATAGCGATGTATTAAGCAATGGTGACCTAGTGCTGATTGATTCAGGTTGTGAGCTACAAGGTTATGCGGCTGACATTACTCGTACTTTCCCCGTTAATGGTAAATTTAGCACCGAGCAAGCTGCGCTTTATAATATTGTGCTTAAAGCGCAAGAAGTGGCATTTAACGAAGTAAAGCCCGGTGGCTACTTATCGCAGGCTAATAAATTAGCTATGCAAGTGCTAACCCAAGGTTTACTTGATTTAGGTATTTTAACCGGCGACTTTGATGAGCTAATGGCGCAAGGGGCATGTAAAGAATATTATATGCATGGTCTTGGCCACTGGTTAGGACTCGATGTTCACGATGTAGGCGATTACCGAGTAAATAATGAAGAGCGTGCATTTGAGCCTGGTATGGTACTGACCATTGAACCTGGGCTTTATATTAGTAAAGATTCAAACGCACCCAAAAAATACCAAGGCATAGGTATTCGTATTGAAGATAACTTATTAGTAACTGAGTCAGGTCACGAAAACTTAACGATTACCGTGCCTAAAAAAATTAGCGAAATAGAAGCGTTAATGCAAAGCGCTAAAAACGTATAAGCTTGGAGATAAAAGTGACTAAGCAGTTTGATGTTGTAGTTATTGGCGGTGGTTTAGTGGGCGCAAGTTGCGCACTGAGCATAAGTAAAAAAAATCCCAGCCTACATATTGCCGTGGTTGAAGCAAACCAAGTAACCACAGATTATCACCCAAGTTTTGACGACAGAAGCATAGCGCTTGCACAGCAGTCGGTGGAGTATTTACAAAGCCTCAATTTATTTGAAATAAACGCTCCCTATGCGGCAGCCATAAAAAAAGTCAGTGTATCAGACAAAGGACATTTTGGTAAAACCCATATACACAGTGATGAGTTTACTAAACCCTCATTAGGTTATGTGGTTGAGGTAAATCCATTTGGTAGAGCGCTGCATCAGCGTTTAACGCAATCAAATATATCGCTTTTTTGCCCTGATAGCGTAACGGCGATAAAACAAAACGCCGATAGTAATGAACTGACATTACAAAGTAGTGAAAAACTAAGCGCTAAGCTGTTAGTGATTGCCGACGGTGCACAATCGCCAACACGTCACTTGCTAGGCCTAGGTTTTAATACCCAGCCTTATGAACAAGGCGCGATTATTGCCAATATAGAAGTGGCTGGTGGACATAACCATCATGCGTTTGAGCGTTTTACCCAAAATGGCCCTATGGCTTTATTACCCATGAGTAATAACCGCTATTCGTTAGTATGGTGTATGCGCCAAGAGCATATTGAGCAGCATATGACATTAAGTGAGTCAGACTTTTTAAGCGTACTGCAAATCACCTTTGGTTATCGTGCTGGGCGGTTTATAAAAGTAGGGATGCGCGCCAGTTATCCACTGGTTTATGGGCAAGTCGAATCGTTAACAGCGCACCGTACTGTGGTAATAGGTAACGCGGCACACGCCATTCACCCAATTGCAGGTCAAGGCTTTAATTTAGGGCTGCGCGACGTACAAGTGCTTAGTGACTTAATAGCAAACAGTGAACATGATTTAGGGAGTTATGCCTTTACCCGTCAATATTCAGTTAAGCGCAGTGATGATATAAAAACGGTAATGACATTGACCGATGCCTTGGTTCGACTTTTTTCAAATTCATCACGGGTGTTAGCATTGGGTCGCAGTATTGGGCTGTTTTCGATGGATTTATTCCCCGCATTCAAAGCCCCATTGGCTAAACAGTTAATGGGACAAGTTAAACAAGGTACACGTTTATGAAACAAGTACAGGTTTGTATAGTGGGTGGTGGCTGCATAGGTTTAACGCTGGCGCTAGGGCTTGCTAAAGCGAATGTCAGTGTGGTTGTGTTAGATGCAGCGCCAACTCAAGCTCCACCGAGCGATGACTATGGTTTACGTGTAAGCGCATTGAGTATTGCCAGCCAAACCTTGCTCGAGCAGTTAAATGTATGGCCACACATAATAGCTGAGCGTGCTTGTGCTTATACGCACATGGATGTACGTGATGCCGATAGCTTTGGAAAAATAGCCTTTAATAACGAGCAACTTGAGCTTGACCATTTAGGGCACATAGTTGAAAACGACATTATTCGCTTTGCACTAATAAAAGAGCTTGAGCAGCAAAGTAATGCCACACTCATGTTTAATACCGAGTATCAGCAAATACACCAAAGCGAGTCTGATGTATTTATTAATTTAAAAACTGGTGAGCCTATTATTGCTAAGTTGCTGGTGGCGGCTGATGGTGCAAATTCAGCGATTCGTAAACAGTTTAATATGGCGCTGAGCTTTAAAGATTACGATCACCATGCGTTAGTAGCGACAGTTAAAACCAAAGAGTCACACAAAAATACCGCACGCCAAGTGTTTTTACCTACAGGGCCGCTAGCGTTCTTGCCATTGAGCGATGAGCATACTCATTCAATTGTGTGGTCTACCAGCCCGAATCATTGTGATGAATTGTTAGCAATGGACGACACCACTTTTAATAAAGCAGTTATGGCTGCAATAGATGGCCAATGCGGTTTATGTGAAGTGCAAAGTAAGCGCGTCGCGTTCCCACTTAAAATGCGTTATGCCCAGCAATGGGTAAATGGCAACGTGGTGCTAATGGGCGATGCAGCGCATACCATTCACCCATTGGCAGGGCTGGGTATGAACCTAGGTCTAAAAGATGCGGCTTATTTAATCGAGCTACTAAGTCAAGACACCAAAGAATTTGCAAGTACGCGCACACTGCGTGATTACGAGCGCACCCGTAAACTCGATGCACAAAAACACATTGCCATGATGCAAGGGCTAAAAGAGCTATTTGAAGGTGCAAACCCTGTTAAAAAGCTGATTCGTGGAGTAGGGCTTTCACTCGTTGATAACTTGGGCCCAATCAAACACCTATTCGCTAAAGAAGCGATAGGGAAGTGATAAAGACAAGCGGTCAGTTTTTAGCTGTCAGCTTTCAGCCAAAGAAAAACCGATGTTTAGTTTAAGCATCGGTTTTTTTATAGGCTAATGCTTTTTTTAGTGTATTCGTACAGCTTGCTGACGCGACGAGCAAAGCTCGTAATGCTTTTAAATTAATGAGCTACAAATTTTCTTGTGATTCATTCACCATATCTTGCAGTGCATCGATTAACAGCGGGTCACGCGAGTTCTGTTTAGCAAGTTCTAGTGCGTGTTTCATACTAGTGAATGCCTCTTTGAACTATTTATTAGCAGTGTAGCCTTGCGATAATCGCATGTGAGAGTAAGCAGCATTAGGGTAATTGTTAGTAAAGTGTTTAAGTAGCTTTTTTAGTGTTACCAAACTCTTGCTAGCTGTGGGCAAATTCTACGTACACATCGTGTGGAATTTTAAGCTCAAATCTGTACTTATCACTAAGTGCTTGGTAGTAACCGGTAATCAATGATGCATCTGCAAATTTTCCGTGCTCGTCAGTCACTTTAAATATTAGGTCGCTAAATAAGTGAATTAGGCTATCGCTAGTGCTGGAAGTATGGTGCCCATATGAGTAAAAGTGGGATAATGCTTATATTTCCATTTTAGCTGCGTGGGCATTTGTTGCTCTAAATTTACTAAAGTATTTAATATGCCGGTATAAAAGCGTGCGCCTTCACTTGCAACACTAATAAATAACGCTTGACCGCCTTTAGGGTTTTTAGTGTATTTAATAATATTACTTTTTAACTCTTCATCACTCCAGCAACTATTTGGGCTTATAGCTATGTAGTTGTTAAATAGTGCCGGTTGATTAACTAAAGTATAAATCGCTAATGTGCCAGCATTAGAATGACCAATTAAGGTGCTGTAACCATTAGTTGGGTAGTTGCTATTTATATAGGGCATGAGTTCATCAGACGCAAACTTTAAAAAATTATCGGTTTGCCCTGCGTCAGGCCACTTATTTTTAACAAAGGTTTGAAACTCCGTTTTAGGCTCACCTTGTACTTTAAGTAAGTAATCACGAACGCGGTTGGTTGTATCAACAGCAACAAGCATTGCATTAGGTACCTGCTCGTAATCAATGAGGGATTTTATAACGCCAGATGCCGTATGAAAGTGCTCAACACCATCAAGTAAATAAATAACATAGAGCGGCTGATCATCTTTTACATTGTCAGGTATGAATATTCTGATAGGTCTGTCTTCGTTAAGTATTTTTGATTGTAGAATGACTTTTTACCCACGGTTATGTCGGTTGTAGCGGTGTCTGCATAGCTTAAAAAGGTGTACTAAAAGTAACTATTAACACAAATGATAGTAAGAGCTTCATAAATATCCTTATTAAATAATGTGTTGTCTAATAATTGCACGGCTTTAGATTTGAGTAAATGTTTATATTTTAGGGGAAAATGTAGGGCTTAAGTAATTAAAAGCTTCGCTTTTCAAGCGAGCAAGCTCACGCCTACCTAGTAAATATTAAACACTTATCTTTATTTTACTTATTGATATAAAGGGAGAATCTAATAATGTCTTCCCGAAGCCCGAAGCCCGAAGCCCGAAGCCCGAAGCCCGAAGCCCGAAGCCCGAAGTCTTTAACGCTTATCTATCAAAGCTTAAAAACCTGCTTGCTTAATTATCCTACTAGGCGTAAAATGCGCGCTCATTTCGGCTTTTAAACTATTAATTCCTTGCCTTAAACCGACCGGCCGAAACGGTAGAAGGCTCTATTAACCGTAAGGAATATCCATGCGTCATTACGAAATCGTATTCATGGTTCACCCTGATCAGAGTGAGCAAGTTGCTGGTATGATCGAACGTTATACTGGTTCTATCACTGAAGCAGGTGGTACTATCCACCGTCTTGAAGACTGGGGCCGTCGTCAACTGGCTTACCCAATCAACAAGCTTCATAAAGCTCATTATGTTCTTATGAACGTTGAAGCACCAACTGAAGTAATCAGCGAGCTAGAAACTACTTTCCGCTACAACGATGCAGTGCTTCGTAACTTAGTTATGCGTACTAAAAACGCTGTAACTGAAGCGTCTCCTCTTGTAAGAGAAGAGAAGAAAGAAGCACCAGCTGCTTAATTGTTTTGAGTCCTAGCATGGCACGTAGTCAGCAGTTACTATAATGGTTAGCCCATATACGAATCAGCTGGTTATATCGGGGGTTGTTTGTAAAACACCCAAGTTTAGCCAAAGTCCCGCGGGTATACCGCATTGTATTTTTGTTGTAGAACATAAATCAATGCAAGTTGAAGCAGATCTTAACCGTAATAGTTATGTGAGGCTTCAGGTGGTTGCCAGTGGTAAGCAAATGCAACAACAGACTCAACATTTGCACGTTGGGCAGGCATTGCAAGTGAGTGGTTTTTTAAATCGCCACGAAGGTCGTAACGGCCTTAGCCAATTGGTTTTGCATGCTCAGCATATAGAAAGAATTATTTGAGGAATTAATCTCATGGCACGTTATTTCAGACGTCGTAAGTTCTGCCGCTTTAAAGCGGAAGGCGTACAACAAATCGATTACAAAGATCTAGCTACTCTTAGAAACTATGTTACAGAAAGTGGCAAAATCGTACCTAGCCGTATCACAGGTACTAGCGCTAAATACCAGCGCCAGCTAGCAACTGCTATTAAGCGTGCTCGCTACTTAGCCCTTCTTCCATACACTGACTTACATAAGTAAGCAGCGGATTAACACGTTTTTAAAAGGTGTAGAAACATGCAAGTTATTCTACTAGATAAGATCGCTAACCTAGGTGGCCTAGGTGACCAGGTTGTTGTTAAATCTGGCTTCGCACGTAACTTCCTTTTCCCACAAGGTAAGGCAGTTCCTGCAACTAAAGCAAACATTGAAACGTTTGACGCACGTCGCGCAGAACTAGAAGCAAAAATCGCTGAACAGTTAACTGCAGCACAAGCACGCGCTGACAAACTTGAAGCATTAGCAGAAGTTACATTAGTATCTAAAGCTGGTGACGAAGGTAAATTATTCGGTTCAATCGGTACTCGTGACATCGCTGACGCTATCTCAGCTGTTGGTGTTGAAGTTGCTAAATCAGAAGTTCGTTTACCTCTAGGTACTATCCGTGAGACTGGCGAATTTGACGTTGCAATCGCAGTACACTCAGACGTAACAGCTACTATTAAAGTAATCGTTATTGCTGAAGCTTAATTTTTAAAATTAAGTTAAAAAAAACCGTGCTTTGCACGGTTTTTTTGTATCTAAAATTTGTAATTCAAAACAATAAATTGTTTGCTGTGGATTAAATCAAACACTTTTCTAAGTTAAACCTTTATTTTCAAAAAAATTTATTTCATTTAAACCTTTCTATTTCTCCTCGCGTCTAATAAGTTAAATTGCAATTACATAATTATAAACAGGAAAAATTTGCGATGTTAATGGACGCTAATCAGCCAATAACTGATCAAGTGCAGCAAATGCTTATTGATCAAGTTAAAAACGGCGACCAGTTAGCCTATAAAGCGCTCTATGACATGCATAAAGCAAAAGTTTATGGCTTATGCCTGAGACTAATAGCCGATGAGGGGCATGCGCAAGATGCAACTCAAGAAGTATTTGTACAGGTATGGCACAAAATAGCGCAATTTGATGGGCGTTCGCAATTTTCTACCTGGCTTTACAGTGTCACCAGTAATATTGCTATTAGCTATGTGCGTAAGCAAAAGCATTGGCTTAATAAAGTTATTAGCTTTGAACAAAGCGGTATGGATGAGCAATCTGCAAATGACTGCAATGGCTTAAATGGCTTAGATAAATTAATCGTTAGGCTGCCTGAGCGTGCAAGAATGGTATTTGTACTGTATGCCGTTGAAGGTTATAGGCATGAAGAAATAGCAACCTTGCTAGGCATGGCTGTAGGCTCTAGTAAGGCGCAATATCATCGTGCAAGGCAATTATTAAAACAGTGGTACGAAAATGAGTAAAACAAATTTTGATGACTACTTAAATGAGTCGCTAACACAATTAAATAAAAATATAACACCCGATAAAGAGCTCTGGGATGGGATTGAGCGCGCCATAATGACTAATAAGCAGGCAAGTACAGTTAAGAGTGTAGTTTGGCCGAAGCTAACTGCTATTGCGGCATGTTGTGTGGCTGCTTTGGTTAGCACTATGGTGTTTTTTACATCTCCAGAGACAAATACCGCTGTGGCGATGAGTGATTTTTTTACTAAGCAAAAACAAAGTTTACTTGTTCAATACCAAAGCCAAGCGGCATTAACAGATAACTGGCAAGTGCAGCTAAAAGAACTTGAAGATGCTGAGCAGGCTATAAAGCAAACACTTGAAAATGAACCACAAAATAAGGCGCTACTGTCTATGTTAGCGCAAGTATATCAACAACAACTCGACTTAATTAACAAGGTGCATGCACCGCGTTGGCAACAAATCTAGGAGAAATAAATGAAAGCAATAATACTTGGAATAGCTTTATTACCAATGGCTGTATTTGCTGGTGAAAAAATAGAACAACAAATTGAAGTACCAAACGGTGGCGTTATTCATATAGAAAATCAGCGCGGCAATGTAAATATTATGGGCTGGGAGAAAAATCAATTTAAAGTGAGCGGCGAGCTTGACGATAAAGCACAAGGCTACACTCTTAAAGCACAGGGTAATAAAACTCAGTTTATTGTAAAAATGCCTGATCTTTCAAATTGGGATAATAACAATAATGGCTCAACGCTAACTATTTTCATGCCTCAAAGCAGTGCGCTGGAGTATGTTGGGGTTAACGCTTCGGTAACTGCAAAAGAGTTAAAAAGAGGCACTGAAATTGATGTAGTCAATGGCGCCATTACAGTAAATGATCTTAACGGCGATATTAAGCTTACTAGTGTTAACGGGGACATCAACGCAAAAAACCTCAGTGGTAAAGTGCAATTTGAAACTGTAAATGGCGCAATTGATGACCAGCAATCTAACGGAGAAGTTCGTTTTAATGCGGTTAATGGGAATATAAAATCAAACTCGACTGCTAATGATATTCGCTTAGAAAACGTAAACGGTGATATCAATCTTACCTTCGATGCAATCAAAGAGTTACAAATAAGCACTGTAAATGGCGAAGTTGAAGTGCGTATTAATCGCCTTTTAAGTGATGCTGATGTAAGTTTTGAATCTGTAAGTGGCAATGCTGAGTTTTACTTTCCAGCTGATTTATCGGCACAATTTGAAGTGCAAGCCCATGCCGGCGGTAAAATTGACAACCAGCTAACGAGCGACCAAGTGCAAAAAGCCAAGTATGGCCCAGCTAGTGGAATTAAGTTTAATGCTAATGGCACCGATGCCAGTGTAGAAATGAATACCATAAGTGGGACGATTGGACTTAAGCGCCAATAATCATCCATTTTATTTTAAGTTACAAAAAGCAGGAAAGATTTCCTGCTTTGCTATTTGCACAGCCCTGCCAAGTCGATAGAATAGAGCCATTCAATTTTAGTACTGTGAAGTTATGGCCAAACCAGATAAGCAAGTCGACACTCTTAAAGTTCCTCCCCATTCAATAGAAGCTGAACAATCTGTTTTAGGTGGTTTAATGCTTGATAATCAAGCATTTGATCGCGTAGCTGAACTTGTTGTGTCACAGGACTTTTATACCCGTACCCATAAGCTTATTTTTGAGGCAATGACAGCACTGGCTGAAATTGGTGATCCGATTGATTTAATTACTATTTCTGAAAGTTTAGAAAAAAATAATCAGCTTTCAGGGATTGGCGGCTTTGCGTATTTAGCCGAAATAGCTAAAAACACCCCAAGTGCTGCTAATATTGATGCTTACGCTAGCATTGTACGCGAGCGTGCAGTTGTGCGTGAAATGATTGGTGTTGCCAATGAAATTGCTGAGGCAGGCTTTAACCCAGAAGGGCGCACAAGTCACGATTTACTCGACTTTGCTGAGAGCAAAGTATTTAAAATTGCTGAGCAACGTACAAAAAGTAGTGATGGCCCGCAAAGCATTCACAACATACTTGAAAAAACCGTTGATAAAATAGAAGAGCTTTATCAGTCACCACAAGATGGTGTTACCGGTGTAAGCACAGGTTATGCTGATTTAGATAAAATGACGACTGGTCTGCAGCCCTCTGATTTAATTATTGTAGCAGCACGTCCATCGATGGGTAAAACTACCTTTGCGATGAACCTTGCTGAGCATGCAGCAATGACCCAAGACAAGCCTGTACTTATCTACTCACTAGAGATGCCCTCTGAACAAATTATGATGAGGATGCTGGCGTCCCTTGGCCGAATTAACCAAACCAAAGTACGTACTGGTCAGCTAGATGACGATGACTGGGCGCGCCTTTCATCAACCATGGGGTTACTCATGGAAAAAGGCAAAATGTATGTTGATGACGCCTCAGGCTTAACACCCACTGATGTACGTTCACGTGCACGTCGTATTGCCCGCGATCATGGTGGGATAAGTATGATCATGGTCGATTACCTACAATTAATGCGCGTACCTAGCTTGTCAGATAATCGTACCTTAGAAATTGCCGAAATTTCACGTTCACTTAAAGCATTAGCAAAAGAATTACAGTGTCCGGTTGTTGCACTATCGCAGCTTAACCGTACCCTAGAGCAACGTGCTGATAAACGCCCAATTAACTCAGATTTGCGTGAGTCGGGCTCTATTGAGCAAGATGCCGATTTAATCATGTTTATTTATCGTGACGAAGTATACAACGAAGACAGTACTGATAAAGGTGTTGCAGAAATTATCATCGGTAAACAGCGTAACGGTCCGATTGGTAAAGTGCGCCTAACCTTCCAAGGTCAATTCTCTCGCTTTGATAATTACGCGGGGCCTGCTGTAGATGATGATTACTAATGCGCTTAGCTATTGCCGAAATTAACTTACAAGCACTTGCTCATAATTTAGCGCAAGTGCGACAGTTTGCGCCTAATAGTAAAGTTATGGCGGTATTAAAAGCCAATGCTTATGGCCATGGTTTAGTAAAAATAGCGCAGCACCTTAATGATGCCGACGCATTTGCAGTGGCACGAATAGATGAAGCGCTCGCACTGCGAGCTGGCGGGCTGACCAAGCCTATTGTGTTGCTGGAAGGTTTTTTCCATCAAGATGAGTTGCCGATTTTATTAGCCAATAACTTTCAAACCATAATCCATGATGAAAACCAGCTCAGAGCACTTGAAAATGCAAAGCTCGATGCACCAATCAGTTGCTGGTTAAAAATCAATACGGGTATGCATCGTTTAGGGGTTGCACCAACGCAATTGAATGATTTTTATCAGCGCTTGCAAGCGACTAATAACGCTAAAGATGCAATCAATTTAATGACGCACTTTTCCAGTGCCGATGATGTTAATGATCCCAAAACAGCAGAGCAAATTGCTTTGTTTGATTCATTAGTGCAAGGCAAACAACAAGCACATTGTTTAGCAAATTCGGCCGGTATTATTGCTTGGCCTGCCGGTCATGGCGAGTGGGTGCGTCCAGGCTTGATGATGTATGGTGTATCACCAATGCTTAACACTTCTGGAAAAGATCATCAGCTTAAGCCGGTGATGCGCTTAACCACTAAGGTTATTGCAATTCGCGATGTTGATGCTGCGCAAGGTGTTGGTTATGGTGGTAGATGGCAAAGTGCTCAGCCGACTAAGCTTGCCGTTGTTGCTATGGGCTATGGTGATGGCTATCCGCGTCATGCTAAACATGGTACCCCTGTAGTGATTGCTGGCAAACGTTATGGTATTGCTGGCAACATCTCTATGGATATGATCAGTGTTGATATTGGTGAAAATGCTGATAGCATCAAAGTAGGCGATGAGGTGGTGATGTGGGGCCCCGAGTTACCGGTAGAAGAAATTGCACAATGTGCTGATACTATATCTTACGAGTTATTGTGTAATATTACACCGCGCGTAAGTTATGAGTACCAGCGCTAATATTTATTTTAAAAATACCCATTAAGTTTACATTGCTAGAATGATCGTGATGCTCACTTAATCGGTATCGTTACTCTTTTATAAAGTAAATATCGCTAAAGCCCATGCGAGCAAATTCTTGATCACGAAAGTTACGCACAGCCGATGACCCTTTAGAGGTCATTTCAATTTGGCGTACCATGTTTAAGTAGTTAGTTAAATCGATACCTTCGGCAGCCGCAATAGCCTGATACATATCGTGGTATTTATCTTTGGCGAAGTTAATTTCGCGCGGTTGATTTTTAAAAGTGTAGGTAATTCTGCGTGCCATAATGAGCTCATTTAAATTGAGTGTTAGTGTAATTTTACACTGTATTTAAGTTGCGTTGAATGATTAGTTGAAATCAAATAATTAAAAAGGTGAGTTTGAAATGAAATTATCAGTAGAGATCAGTAAATACCCGCTCCACCAAGATTACATTCCTTTTATTAAAGGCTTTATCGACAGAGTTAATGCTTACGAAGAACTCAAAGTGATCACGAATACGATGTCAACCCAAATATTTGGTGATTATGATCTAGTTATGCAAGTGATCAGCACAGAAATTAAACATTCATATGAGCAATTTGGTAAAGCTATATTTGTGTGTAAATTTATTTCGGGCGATTTATCTCCCGAATAACCTCTTAACAAACACGGTCGTTTTATAATGATGGATTTTGTAACGCAAATACTCAGTGGTTTTACTGCTATGTCGCATTGGGAATATATTGCGGTTGCTTTGTCGATGGCGTATTTATTACTGGCCATTAAAGAGAACTTATGGTGCTGGCCTGCGGCTTTTTTTAGTACGCTTATTTATACCATTATGTATTGGAATGGCGCGCTGCTAATGGAGTCGTTACTAAACTTTTATTATATGTATATGGCGGTGTTTGGTTGGGTCGTGTGGCGCAAAGGCAAGGCTAATCAAGCGCAGCGGCTAATTACATCCTGGCCGGTAAACCGACATATTATTTTAATTGTACTCACTACATTAGTGTCATTAGCAATTGGCTATGTAATGCAAAACTATACGCATGCAGATTTTGCCTATCTTGATAGTTTCACAACTTGCTTTGCTGTGGTTACTACGTATCTGGTAGCTAAAAAAGTACTAGAAAATTGGCTCTATTGGATAGTCATTGATGCGGCCTCTATGTATTTGTACTATGAAAAAGGCTATTACCCAACCCTTGTTTTATTTGTATTTTATACCGTTATGGCAGCATGGGGGTTTAAAACGTGGTACGAAGAATACGAGCAAAGCCAAGCCAAGCCCATGGCGCACCTTTAATCTATGAATCAGCATTCTCAGTTAGTTAATATTTGTAGCGCGTTTTTAGTACCGAGCACAATAACCGAAACAGAGTATTTGGTTAACGGTCTAAGCAACGATAACTTTTTGATCCGTACTGACAGCCAAGCTTATTTATTAAAGTGTTATAAATCGTATTGGCCACAAGTAGGGTTACATGCTCAGTATGAGCTCAGTAAACAACAAGTTTGCTCTGCTCCCATATGGCTCGATAAGCAAAATAAGCGCGCAGCTTTTAACTATATAGAGGGAGAGGTTGCAGAGTCTTATTTGGCGATGCCGCTACTGACTAAACTTGTTAAGCTTCATGCGTATACAACTAATAATGAGGCAATGAATATAGCTTTGGAATTGCAAGCCTATCAGCATTTATTAGTGTTTAAACAGTATGAAAAGCTCATAAACAAGACATTAAAAAGCATAGCCAACATGCCCGTAGATAGCGGCTTTTGCCATAACGACTTAGTCAAAGAAAATATCGTGGTAAACCCGCAAGGTGTTTATTTAATCGATTTTGAGTATGCTCAAACAAATGATGTGTATTTTGATCTTGCTGCGTTAGCGGTTAGTTTTAAATTAGATGCTTCAGGCAAGCAGGCTCTGCTTAACAATTACAAAACGCACACCCTATCAGAACAATTTTATTTATCTATGCACAAATTCAATTGCTATCAGTTAGTTTATTTACTGTTATGTATAGGTTGGTATGAGCAACGCGCTATAAACAATCAGGTTGTTGTATTGCGCGCGCAACTGGATGAGCTTATTGCTTTAATGGAGGGTTAAAGTCCGCCAAAGCGTTCCGCAAGCTCTTTGTATTTTGCTACTTCATCAGCGTCAAATTGCATTTCGCCGTTATCATCTTCTGATTCAGCGATTAATAGGCTTTCTCGAGCAAGGCGTTTAACTCGCTCGACTTTAACTCCTAAAAAATCAGCAACTTGTTCTGTTGACATTAACTTCATAATTACTTCCTCGTATTTAATCTTTCCGTCCAGTGACAATAATAGATAATATGTGTCTAATGCGTTACTGTTTTTTATAGGATATAAATAAATAGCGCTTTTTTTACCTTTTGTTAAGCAGTTAGCTCAAATTATAGACATGTAAACGAATCATGCTGGTATTTATACAAAGATGCCTTTATTATTGCGCATGCTAAAGCATTGATATCGCGAGTTGATGTGGAGGCAACAAATGTGCTCTCGTGGTGAAATGGATATCACGTGGCCCTCCGGAGGCTAAGTTGTAGGTTCGATCCCTACCGAGAGCGCCATTTGGTCCCTTTCCTTTATTGATAGTGTCTACTAATATCTAAACAAATGATGACCTGAGTGTGGCCAACTTAAAACTATTTTAATTTTAAGAGCCGACAATTTCGTTACTTTTACATTATACAAGTTTATCTTTAGTTTAGGGTGTATTTACATTTACGCATATCTACAGCTTTGTCCTTTCTAGCCATACTTCTCATCCTAAATATTTAATGACTTTGTTTTCTTAGTTGAAATATAGATTAACTTCAGACCTTATTTCTTTCGTCAAACCATCAACAGGAGCTACTTACTCTGTTATTTAAATATAAAATATATTGTATACAATGATAGTTTAATGTTACAAAAGTGTTTCTCTTTTCGAGTTGGATAGAGAAAACAATAATTATCAAAGGTAAATTATGAAAATTAAGACATTAATTCTGGCGCTACCTATACTTGGAGCAAGCTCTTTAGCTCAATCAGCTAACCTGCAAGAGCGCTTGTTTACACCAAAAAATGCAGAAGTTGAGCGCACACATCATCATGGTGTAGATCACCAACATAATGAAAAAGCACCTATAGCTGAGTTGCAAAAGCAGCCGCAACAACTTAATCAATTTATGATGCGCAGCCAAGCCGCCGTTGTCAGTTGTGATTTAGCTGCGATGGCAAGTGCAAGCACTAGTACAATTATCACTGAACTTAAAAGCCAAGGTACTAGTTGTATTAATGAACTTTTTAGTGCGCCATCCTCTCTTCAGAGTCAAGTTTATAGTTCAGATAACATGTATGCCGTTGCAAATCATGCTAAGTCACTCTCACAGACTTATGCTGGTGGTGGAGATGTTGATTTAGAAGCGCTGTTTTTATATTTGCGTGCGGGTTTTTATGTTGAGTTTTACAACGGTGACGTGAATTTTAGTTCTTGGGTACAACCTGCAGTAGTTGATGCTATAGATGCATTTGTAAACAATAGCCACTTTTATGATGATAATGATGGACACGGTAAAACACTTGCTGAAGTTATCATAACTATGGATAGTGCTGAGCAGCAGCATCGTTACTTAAACGTGGTAAAGCAGTGGTTAACGCGCTTCAATGAGAGTTATGCTGCAAAATGGAATATGCGTAGTGCTGTTAATGGTATTTTCACGCTACTTTATCGTGGCCAGTGGAATGATGCATTTGTAACCGCTATCGGCACTGATACTGACTTAGTTGCTAAGCTAAGCGCATTTACTCAAAAGCAGTGGATGATAGACTCAGATGCACAATACTTAATTGTTAACGCTGCCAGTGAACTAGCTCGTTTAAAACAATATTCAGGCACGCCAATACAAGCAAGTGTTGATACTGGTTTGAAAGCTATTTTTAGCACCTATAACAGTTTTGGTTATGGTGATGCAGTATGGCTTGCAGCAGCTGATTCTGTAAGTTATTACACAGATTGTAATGACTACGGTATTTGTGGCTTTGTTGATGAACTAACTCAACAAGTGTTGTCACAAAGTTATAGCTGTAGTAGTACTATAAAAATTCGCTCGCAAAATATGACGGCTATTCAACATGCAGCAGCATGTGATGCTATGGGCGCTGAAGAAGGGCTTTTTCATAATAAGCTAGCCACAAATAACACCCCTGTTGCTGATGACAACAATAACTTTTTACAAGTAAATATTTTTGACAGTAGTGACGATTATAGCAAGTACGCAGGTGCTATCTTTGGTATAGATACGAACAATGGCGGTATGTATTTAGAAGGTGACCCATCTGTAGCTGGCAACCAAGCTAATTTTATAGCTTATGAAGCAAGTTATGCCAATGCAGAGCACTATGTATGGAACTTAGAGCACGAGTATGTTCACTATTTAGATGGCCGTTTCGACTTATATGGTGACTTTAACGCACCCACAGAAGATATTGTCTGGTGGTCAGAGGGGGTTGCAGAGTATGTTGCTAATTTAAATAACAACGATGCTGCAAAAGCCACTATTAGTGATGGCTCGCGCTATACACTAGCGCAAATTTTTGACACCACCTATGATGGATTTGATCAAGATCGAATTTATCGCTGGGGTTACTTAGCTGTTCGCTTTATGTTTGAACGTCACAACAACGAACTTGATGCCATGTTGGCTCATACCCGCACTGGTAATTGGAGTGCCTATAAATCAAAAACTGTAGAGTGGGCCAATAACTATGAGAATGAATTTGTACAGTGGTGCGATGACTTAGTGGCAGGTACGAGCACTAATACCCCACCAATAGCACAAATTAATGGCCCATATTCTGGCATGCAAAATAACAATATTAGCTTCACGAGTAATGGTAGTAATGATAGCGATGGTAGTATCGCCAGTTATCAATGGAACTTTGGCGATGGTAGCAGTTCAAATCTGGCAAATCCTACTCATAGTTACACAAGTGCAGGAGAATACACCATAACATTAACTGTGGTTGATAATGAAGGTGCAAGCCAAACTGTCACTACAGTAGCAACTATCGAAGCTGACAGTAGTGTTGATGATGGTGTGCTATTGAATAGCCAGCCAATTAACATCAGTGGCGCTCAAGATGAATTTTTATATTTCACTTTTGATGTTCCTTCAGGCGCCAGCGACCTTATGTTTAATTTAACTGGTGGTACAGGTGATGCGGATTTATATGTAAGTTTTGAAGCAGCACCGAGTGAAGCTATATATGATTGTCGCCCTTACATTGGTGGTAACGAAGAGTCGTGTGCTATAAACCCTGCACAAGTAGGCCGATACCATGTGATGGTTAGAGGTTATAATGCATTTGATAACGTTCAGTTAACAGCATCATTTACCCAAGTGACTTCTAACGTGCCAGATGTGTGTGCTAGTCAAGGCAGCCGAAGCAGTGGCCGCTTAAATGATGGCGAAGTAATTTGTCTAGGTAATAGCGATCCTATGTGGTTTAGCATTGCAGATGTTCAAGGCCAAAATGGTATTGCGATCACCACCGCTAATGGTAGTGGTGATTTAAGTCTAAGCTACGCTGCAAGTGGTTGGCCAAATGGTAACAACGAAGTGGCTGAGTCAAATAATAGCGGAAATGGAGAGTGTATTTATATTTCAGGCCAGAGTGAATATTGGGGCTACCTAAAAGTAGCTGGTAATAGCACTGGTGCAAGCTTAGTCGTCGACTTTAACAGTCAAGGGTGTCGTTAGTTAATATATAAACTTAAAGCGTGATCTCACGTATTTTATATAATGGAGTCATCAGTTTTCTGGTGGCTCTTTTTTTATAAAGAAACAAATGCAAAGGCTCATTTCTTCAAAGTCAAAACACCCCTTTATCTTTTTTATAAATTGAACTACTTGGATGTAAAGTTGATAAATAAACATTTAATTGTTCTTACGTTGCAAAAGTGTCGATAAAGCTGACAACTTCAATATTGATGAGTACATTGAAAGGTAATTAAATTAGGGCATAGGTGGCTGAGTATGAAGAGAAAGGAAGCAACTCAGTTAACGCTGGACTAAATAATGGTTATCTAAAGAGAAGCTTAAAGCCACTTTCTTTCGAAAGTGGCGTTTGTCCTATTGTTAAGCTTAGGACAAAGTTAGCTCTTGAATAAGACGAATAGGCTCACCATCAACATTTAAAATGGCCTTTACAGAAATCTGTTGTGGTTTGTCAGTTTTTGTTACTTTGAAGATGTATGTTTTTTGTTCATAAGGTGCTAAATCAACACTTTTCTGTTGAGATTTTGCGGGAGTGGCTTGCTCGAATGATGTCGAGGTTAGAATAATGTCACCAATTGTATCTCCAGAATAAGGCCCAGATAAATTAAGCTCTACTAACCAATGGTCTTCATGCTCTTTCGATTTTACTATATTTAACTCAACGCCATTAAACGGGGTTACTCGTTTGGAGAGCGTAGTTTGGTGCGTTAACGACTTCCATTTGAGAGTTTGCGCAATAGTAATCTTTTCAGCATTTATTTCTGTTGGCAGTGAGATATTATGTGTTCCTGAGCTCAAGCTGCGTTTTAGCTGATGAGTTTTGCTTGGCTTATCAGCGCTATTTGTGAGTGTCACTTGTGCAGTAATTTCTAAAGGGGAACCAGTTGGATTGACCACTCTTAAAAAAGGCCTTTTTTGGTGATAATAAATATCAGATTTAACCCCGGATAGAGTACTAAAACCAGTATTATTTAATGTGGCTATATATTGATTTTCCAAGAACTCTAGTTCAGAACTGGCTTCATCGTGCAGCTCTATAGAGGGGAGTTTTGCCAAAATATTACTCAATTCAAGATCGCATTGTGGTATAAATCTCTCGTGTTGCAGGCAGGTTTTAAACATTCGGTTTAATAGAGCATAATTTTTAAAAAGCCAAGGGTTTGTAAGCGCATTCTCTGCTGTGACAGACACCAAGCGAGTGGGGGTAGGGTTAAATAAGTACGGGGTGATTTTATGGTTGTTATTTTGACCTAATAAGCTGATCTTTTCGCTGTTAAGTGTTGAAATCATTTGCTTATTCAGGGGAATAGAAAATTGTTGGGTTACTTTTTTACTGTCACTTTGAGCGTGTAAGTTAATGCTTAATTGTGCTTGCTCGAGCGTTAGGTTTATTGCAAGTTTCTTATCTGCGATTAATGCACTTTTTATCTCAGGTGTCAGGGCTATTTGCTTTGCTTTAAAGTTATCGTAGCTTTGTGCATTTATAATTAAGTGACTGCCATCTTCAATAAGCAGCATCAGTAATTGATCATCACTTGCTTGCTCTTCACCAATAAAAGTGCGGCGATATTTTTGGTTTTTTTGGCTACGCTTACCTTGTAATGCTATGCCAATGTTTCCTCGATGTAATTGAGCAGCTTCAAATTCGATTAACGCGGCCACTTGGTTTTTATTTACCACATCAATGAGCGAACTCGGCTTTGGCGCTGGAAAGTCCATGACTGGGTGGTTGGCAGTTGAGGGGAGATTAATATCTAATCGTGATAACGCCGTTGATTGAGTATTACGTAGCCAGTAAGCGTTACCGTCTTGCTCCCAAGGTCCTGATACAATATGGAAGCTAGGCTGGATATTTTCTACAAAATCAGCAAAACCTTGTTCTATTTCCGACCAATTTTTAAAAGTACTTTTAAGCAGTGAGTTAGCTGTTGAAAGTGTGGCTTCGCTGTGTGGGTTCGCTAGTCTTAGCTCTTCAATAAAGTGAGCAAAGTACTGTGCCCGTTCAGGAGAGTTTAAAAGGTAATGAATAATAAAAAAATTAAGTCCACGCTTTAGTGCAGGATCGTCATTTATTTCTTCAATTGTAGGTTTATTTGCGCTGTAATATTGTTTTAAACCGGTTTCAATGTAATTCATTGGGGCGCGATCAAATACCATGACGGTGAGTTGTTTTTGCTTAGGATCATAAACATGG
This sequence comes from Pseudoalteromonas sp. 2CM28B, assembly GCF_023161935.1. Lineage (NCBI taxonomy): Bacteria > Pseudomonadati > Pseudomonadota > Gammaproteobacteria > Alteromonadales > Pseudoalteromonadaceae > Pseudoalteromonas > Pseudoalteromonas sp. 2CM28B. The sequence goes on along the minus strand of NZ_JALNTH010000020.1, from coordinate 98,917 downwards.
TGAGCAATCGAATCAGCTAAACCTTCGGTGATCCAATTAGGTGCCCACGTTGAATGGCCGTTTAATGCCATATGAAAAGCATGCATGGTTTCGTGAATAACTATATAGCGCTGGTGGTGCTCACGGTGGCTGGGGAAATTATATCCGGCACGGTTATAAAACATGGTTTCACCACCGGCCGTTTTATGTACCCCACGTAAAAAACCATCATCAAGCATGGCCTCTCGTACACGTGATCGACTACTACCATAAACAACTGCAATGCGTTGGCGCTCAATATTGGGGGGAGCCATACCAAATAAAGCAACATAATGTGGATATGCCATTTCAAGTAACTCTAAGTATAGCGTGACTTTTTCTTTAGGTAGATCACTTTTTAGCGCAAAGTGCTTACTTACCCACCAGTTGTAGCCCCGACTATTTCCTATTTTGCCATCGCTATATGTATATGGAATTTTTTTTCCTAAAAACTCTATATCGATATTATTGAATGTGCTGGTATAGCCCTGCACGGTAATGTTTGCTTGCATTTTACTTGGGCTGCTTTTTATATTGCCAATACTAGGCTTATTATTATTCGCACTAGTATTAGGCGTGGGCTGACAGGCAGTGAGTAGTAAAGTTAATAATGTGAGAGATATAATTTTTGTCATTTTATTTGCTTTAAGTGTATATTGTATGCAATATAAAATACTGTGTTTAATTGAAAAAGTAAACTATGAATAATAACCAACAATTACAATCAGCAGCACAGCAGGGAATCGATAAAAATAAACAAACTTGGCGTAGCTTTGGGTTAGGTTTCTATTTGGCTAATACCATGGAAATTTTTGAGCGTTTAGCCTGGTATGGTTTCTTTGCTGTATCATCGGTATATATGACCACACCCGTTGAACAAGGGGGGGTCGGATTTAGTGATGCAGAGCGAGGTGCAGTACAGGGGATAATTCCGTTTTTTTTATATTTATTACCTGTGATCACTGGGGCTTTTGCCGATCGCTATGGCTATAAAAAAATGTTTACATGCTCATTTATTGTGATGGCGCCGAGTTATTACTTTTTGGGTCAAGTGACAGACTTTAATTCGTTCTTTATGATTTTAATGTTAGTCGCTTTTGGTGCATCCTGCTTTAAGCCTGTGGTAGTTGGCACTATAAGTCAAAACACTAACGACAGTAACCGGGGTTTAGGCTTTGGTATTTTTTACACTATGGTTAATTTGGGGGGCTTCATAGGCCCGTTAGTGGCTGGGTATTTACGGACTATTAGTTGGGATGCGGTATTTATTATGTCGGCATCTTGGATAGTTGTTAATTTTATTCCATTGCTCTTTTACCGTGAGTCAAGCAGCAAACTACGTAGCAGCATAGGGGCGGCAGCGGTTTTACAGCAAGCTCAACATGTTTTGGGTAACAGCCGTTTCGCATTATTACTGTTTACCAGTGTAATTATTTTAATGACGGGGGGAGTTAGCTGGTTAACATATACTCAAGCTTTTTCGCTAATTACGATTTGGTTAGCTGCGAACTGGTTATGGGATAAGTGCGTAAGCGTGCAAAAAGCGTCTAAATGGTATCTACAACCGGTGAGGGTTAGCAATCGTAGTTTTGCACTATATTTAGCAATATTAACGGGGTTTTGGACGGTATATAACCAACTTTTTTATACTCTACCTCTGTTTATACGTGACTATATTGATACTCAAGATTTAGTTGCACTCTTGAGTTACTTTGGTCAATCAGCAGTGGATTTTTTTGCTTATGTTGATATTCAAGCTTTAAGTAACAAACTGCAAACACTGGCTGCTACTCAAAGTCTAACACCAGTCAAAGAGATAAATTTAGAGGCAGTGCGTCTAGAGTTAGTCCACTTAAAAGTCAATGTTCCTGTTGCTGAAATAGCGTTATTTTTTAAACAAGCTAGTGCTTCTAGCTTTTCGGCTGAGCAAAGTATGCAAGTGGCGCAGCAGTGGCTTAAATACCGACAGGTAAACCCTGAATACCTGATTAATTTAGATTTTGCAGCTATTGTTCTGTTACAAATAATAGTAAGTGTTAAATGTCAGCATTTTAAAGTTATATCTGTCTTAATAAGCGGTTTAATTGTCACTGCAGGTGCTTTTTTAGTGTTGTTATTAATGAGCGCGGGGGTATTACTAAGCCAATTGGGAGGTTTAGTAGTGGTAACGGTTATATTATTAATTGCTTTTGGTGAAATGCTCACCTCTCCAAAAAGCCAAGAGTATGTAGCCAGCATAGCTCCAAAAGGCAGTGCTGCTATGTTTATGGGTTATTACTTTGTGTCTATGGCATTAGGCTTTTTATTTGCTGGATTTTTGTCTGGGTGGAGTTATGGTTACCTAGTCAAAGAGATAAAATCCCCCGAAATCATGTGGCTATTATTTGCAGGCATTGCACTAGTTACCGGATTTGGTTTTTATTTATTAGCGCGATACAAAAAGGGCTAAATAAATGATTTTTAAAAATCTGTTTATTTTAATCACCCTGCTTTTAATCAGTCATTGTAAGGCTGCTGCTAGTGAGGTGGTTAATTATAAGAACTTAATAAATAGAACCGGCAGCCCATATTATATGCAGGAATTTGAGCAAGGCGATCATCAACGTTTTAGCCCTCTTTTTGATCTAGGCGCATGGCATGGACATTTGCTACCAACAGATGAAAACGCCGGCGCGTTCACCGGGCCTGCTATTGTTACTGAGGAGTATTTAAATTTTATAGCGCCTTATCTAGAAAAGCTGACTGTTTATAAAGGCCTGAAAGTCGATGAGGCCAATAAAGTGAAGCTAGCAATGCGGGCTTACAGCTTACCCGGCGCGTTAGTGCAAGAGCTAAGCGGTGACGGGGTAAACATAATACTTACTTTGCGCTTTGTGACAAATCGCACTTCATTAGTTAAAACACAGATCAAAACCACAGAGCCTATTACATTACATTTCACAGGAAAGCTTATAAACCATTTACGTGCTAACAATGGCACTGAAAGAGAGGGGCGTTCGCCATTTGTGGTTTATCCGGAATTAAATCCCCAATGGCAAGTCACCAACAATAGTATTGCGATTAGTTTTGGCAAAGTAAGGGCGCATGGACACATACTCACTTCGGGGAGCTCACAGTTATTGCTTAAAAAAACGTTAGCGGTTAGAACACGTCATGACGACCTAAGTTACTCAAGCACAACGCACATAAAAAACAATCGTACATTCTACACAAGCTATTCATATTTATTAAATAATCAAGAAGCGGTACGTGAAAGAGAGATTATTGATGAAATTTTAAAGCAACCCGAACACTATTTATCACGTAGTAAATTACGTTGGCAAGAGTATATAAATAAAGCTACACAGCCAATTAGTAACAAGCAACCAGCTCTACAAAAACTTGCGGTAAAAAGTGTTGAAACGTTAATTGGAAATTGGCGCAGTAAAGCTGGTGCCGTAGGTTTTGATACCGTTAGTCCTGCCGTTACCGGTCGCTGGTTTTCAGGTAATCAAACTTGGCCTTGGGATAGTTACAAGCAGGCATATGCACTGGTAACATTTAATCCAGAGCTTGCAAAACAAAATTTGAATGCTGTGTTTGAGCATCAAATAACGCCAAACGATGCTGTCAGGCCATGGGATGCTGGATTTATACCTGACTTAGTGGCCTATAATTTTAGTGCAAAACGCGGTGGGGACGGCACAAATTGGAATGAGCGTAATACTAAGCCAAGCTTGGCAGCTTGGGCTGTGTGGCAGGTATTTGAAAATACAGGCGATACTCAGTGGCTCAGACTCATGTATCCTAAACTAGTTGCTTATCGTGAATGGTGGTTACGCAACCGTGATCATAACAAAAACGGTGTGCCTGAGTATGGTGCCACTGTTGATAAAGCTCATAATACTCGTGACGGTAAGTTATTGTTTAAAGTAAAAACCTCGGCAGGTTGGCGAACAAAAAGTGGCTTAAAAAACTATAGGACTTACCTAAGCGATGAAGCAACCTTAGAAATTAAAGTTCCGGCACAAACAGCCGCATCTTGGGAATCTGGTCGTGATGATGCTGCTGTGTTTGGTTTTATAAATAATCAACAGTTAAATCGTTATATAAAAAACGGCGGGATTCGTGGTGACTGGCACGTTGGTTTTGCAGAAAATCGTAATGATACAGGTACATTAGTTGGGTATTCATTATTGCAAGAATCTGTGGATCAAGCCTCTTATATGGCTGCTGATAACCGTTATTTAAGTAAAATAGCGAAGCAGCTTAAATTACCGCACCAAGCAAGTTACTTTTTAAGGCAAGCCGCTCAGTTAAGGGATTATATCAATCGGTGCATGTTTGATAAAAATACAGGCTTCTACTACGACATTGAAATAGCAGATACCCCCTTAGCGAATGGTTGCGCTGGGAGGGCTTTAGTAAAAAGAGGCAAAGGTCCTGAAGGGTGGTCACCGTTGTTTAATCAAGTAGCGAGTATGGAACAGGCCAGTGATGTGGTAAAAACAATGCTTGATAACAATGAGTTTAATACTTACGTTCCGCTTGGCAGTGCTGCGCTGACTAACCCGGCTTTCGGTGCGGATATTTATTGGCGTGGACGTGTATGGCTTGATCAAGCTTACTTTGGGTTAGTAGGTATGAGTCATTACGGTTATTGCAAACAAGCTCAGCAACTAAGTGAAAAGCTATTAAATCATGCCAATGGTTTGCTTTCTAATGCACCAATACGTGAGAACTATAATCCGCTTAATGGTGAGCAACAAGGAGCGCCTAACTTTTCATGGAGCGCAGCACACTTATTACTAATTGCTCAAAAGCAAGGTAAATGGTGCCAATAATTGGCACTGTTTAATTCAGTTCACCAGACTAATCACACTATGGCATAAATTAATCACCACTGCTTAAGCTTCACAAATTACAAGAGAATTAACACAAATAGAATATTGTATACAATATTCTATTTGTGTTAATATTTATAGGAGTTACCTTTAAGCACAGGAAATATGATGAAAACAACGAACACAGATTGGCGCTTTTCAGTTATGCCGGCCGTATTCACATGGCTAAAAGAGTCTGAATCTGGATCATTTGAAATAGACTTTGATACAACAAAGAAATACGCTGCAGAAATTTTAAAAGTACAAGGGAAAGGCGGTAGTAGAATGGGGGGGCTTGTTGGCTCAGGCACATTAGGTGAAAATAGTTATCTAAGTGTTGATCAGCGTCTTTCTTTACTTGAAGCTCTTTCTGATGTTGCAAAAGAATACGGTGTGCCACTGATCAGTGGTGCTGCGGCAGAAACGAAAGAAGAAATAGCTGAAATTGTAAAGCAACTTGCATCTGTTGGCGTAGATACTGTCATGGTTATGCCACCAAAAACCAAAGAAGCACCTAGTGATGAAGATATGTATGCATATTATGCGCTTTGTGCAACAGCCGCTAAAGAGGCTGGCATTACAATTATGCCTTATAACAACCCAGATGCAGCTGGCTACCATGCGCTCTCAACCGAGCTTCTTAAAAAACTTGCTGCGCTTCCTGAAGTAACTGCGTTAAAAATATCGACGTCAGATGTTTCAATCATTGAGACGATAATGCTAGAAAACAAAGATGCAAAAATTTTGGCAGGTGTAGACACTGTCACTGTGCATGCCGGACTAGCAGGAGCATGTGGCGGGATCACAGGTGTAGGTTGTATCTTTCCAAAAGCGAGTGTGACGATGCAGGAGTATGTAAATAAAGGGAAATGGGCTGAGGCTAACAAAATTTCTCAGGCTATGAATTCCATCTCTTACTTGGATGCTCAACCGCTACTTATGGAGTACCTTAAGTGCGCATTTGGAATTCATCATGACGATAAGGATGGTGGACTTCGTACTTTCGGTAATAAATTAACTCAACAGCAAATTGATGACGTTCGTGCAAGATATCTTTTAGCACGAGAGAGGCTTAAAGCTTTGGACTTGTTAGGCTAATTCGTTGTCTAGTTCTTTCAAGTACTAATTAGCTGCACGGTAAGTATTCGCCGTGCAGCAATGAGTATATTTATCTTATAACCCAAATGGGTTTTCGAGGCTATGAGCGGGTTCAGTGAACCACTTTGGACCATTCTCAGTCATATAAAAGTGATCCTCTAAACGCACACCAAATTCACCAGGTACAACGAGCATTGGCTCATTACTAAAGCACATACCAGCGGCTAGAGATGTTTTGTCACCGCCGACCAAATAAGGCCATTCATGGATGTCTAAGCCTATACCATGACCGGTACGGTGTGGGCAGCCAGGTGTTTGATACTCAGGGCCAAGGCCTTGCTCTGCTAAGTAAGAGCGGGCAGCGTTGTCGACACTCTCACAACTTTGACCTATTTGAGCTGCATCAAAAGCGGCCATTTGTGCGGCTTTTTCATAATTCCAAAATTGGCGTTGGCGGTCTGTAGCTTCACCAAATACGTAAGTGCGAGTTATATCTGATAAGTAGTCGTGTACTTTACAGCCAGTATCAATTAAAACCATATCTCCTTTTTTAAGAATTTGTGGCTCTTTGACACCATGAGGAAATGATGTCGCGAGGCCAAACAAAACGATGCAAAAGTAGTTACCAGGCGCGCCAACTTTTTTGTGCGCTTGTTTAATAAATTCTTCTACCTCAGTTGTGCTTATACCCTCATATAGCATGCTGGCTGTGGCCTGATGAACTTTTAAGGTCATATCCATCGCACGCTGTATTAGCATTAGTTCATTGGCTGACTTATGCATGCGGCAATGAGCTGTAACAGGCTGTGCATTAACGAGGTTTAAGCCTGTTTGCGCTTTATTTATGCCATCGAAAATGAAAAACTGCGCGCTTTCGTCAATCCCTACAGTGCCGTTCTCAGCAATGCCCATTTCGGTGAGCACTTTGACAAATAATGCATAAGGACTTTCGTGTTCAAGCCAGCCGCGAATTGGGCCTTCTATAACTTTAAAGCCATTGAGAGAGCCAATTTCAAAATCAGGGGCTATATATTGTACTTCGCCCTTCGCGGGTAAAATAGCACCGACCATGCGCTCACTTGCGTACCAGCGCATACCCGTAAAGTAAGTAAGGTTAGTCCCTGCATTTAAGTAAATTGCATCAATATTATTGGCTTGCATATACTCTTGAGCACGGGCAATACGGGCTAGATGCTCATCAGCTTGAATGGGAATTAAATCGCGAGTCATATTGGAAAGACTAGCAAGTGCTTGTTCTTTCGTTTGAGTACCAATACCTTTGGTCATCATTAGGTTCTCCTATGTATTTGTTTAATTATAATTTTTAAAGAATTAGCGCATAAACCGGTTTATAGAATATGGCTCTAAATTTATGGAGGGGGCTTTATTGAGACACAAATCTGTAATTAACTCGGAAGTTATGGCTCCTTGTGTCAACCCTAAATGCTGATGACCAAAGGCAAAGTACAGGTTATTGTGATTGGGGGCTTGGCCTATTATAGGTAATGAGTCAGGCAATGATGGCCTACAGCCCATCCATGTAGTCGTGGCACTAAGAGGCTGGCTAGCTAATAACGCTTGTGCATGGGGCAGTAAAGCTAATGCACGTTTATTATTAGCCTTTCTATTTATACCCGCAAACTCCACTGTGCCTGCCACTCTTAACCCTTGACTCATCGGGGTCATGATAAGACTCCGTTCAGCAGAAGCTACGGGCCGTGTTAGGCCATGGTTAATATTAACCATACAGTGGTAACCACGCTCGGTATCTAAAGGTGCTGTGTATCCAAGCGGCTCGATGAGAGAGGCACTCCAAGCACCCGCTGCGATCACGACTTTATCGAAATTGAGACTATCTTGTTCATCACTCACCATAAAACTTTCACTTTTAGGCGTGATAGCAACTACTTTCTGTTGACGAAATTGCCCTTTTAATAAACTGAACTTTTGCGCTAATTGGATACAAAATAAATGTGGTTCAATACTATGAGCAACGTCTTCAAATAATAAAGCGTGTTTTATTTTGTCGGATAAACTGGGCTCTAGAGCATGTACTTGCTTTGTATCAAGTAGCTTTACTTTAATTCCTTGCGCTTGATACATAGCCAAGGTGCGCTGCACATCAACCAATGGGGTTTTTTCAAAGGTAAGTAAACTCCCTTGTTTAGTAAGCAGGTGGCCCAGTTGATAGTTTGCTAATAATCTTTCATAAGCATGAATTGCATGTTCATTTAAGGCTTTGAGAGCGTGTGTATGTGCAATAAATCTGGCAGTAGGCATATTTTTAATAAACTGCCAAAACCAAGGGAGAGCTTTTATTGCATAGCGCCAATCAATGCGCAATGGTCCTAATGGGTTAAAAAGCATAGCAGGTAATTTTTTTAATAATGCTACCTGCGCTAGAGGAAATACCTGTTCGGTGGCAAAGTGCCCAGCATTACCTTTTGAACAGCCTTGCGCTAGGCCATTTTCATCGTATAGCGTCACTGCAAAGCCAGCTTGTTGTAACTGTAAAGCTGTGCAAATACCAATTACACCGGCACCGATCACGGCGACTCTTTGAGTTCTTGTATTGGTCAAAATTACCTTCCCCTGATGATAAAAGTAAAACGCTATACGTTTTTTAAAAAATAAATCGATATTGTATTTACTGACAAGTAGTAAGAAAAAGCTCTACAAGCTCTTTCCAACTCATTTTTAGTTATAAATTTCAATTAGTTATGTGTAATTAGTTATTTGTAATCTTTTAAGGGTGTGTACCTATAAATTTAATATTAAAATAGGATATTGATTATTGTATACAATATACTTATCATATCAAGCATAAATTCAGTTCGGAATAGGCAAATGAAAACCAATTGGCATGGTGTAAACCCAGCAATAGCCGCTCAGTTTAATAGTGATGAGTTAGTTAACTCTACATGGCAACTAGTTGGCAGCGCTATAGTAAAAGCTATAGCAGATTTTAAACTACTGGTTGTAAATGAAAAAACTTCTTCATCAACGCTTAACGATACTGCGAAAGCGTATTGTGTTGATGTAAATAAACCTAAATTGGATTAAGTGATGCGCAAAGGAACATTTTTTTGTATAGATGGCCATACTTGCGGTAACCCTGTGCGGCTTATAACAAGTGGCCACCCTCTGTTACAGGGAAATACCATGAGCGAAAAGCGCCAGGACTTTTTAGCTAACCATGACTGGATCCGTCAAGCGCTCATGTTTGAGCCCAGAGGTCACGATATGATGTCGGGCGGTTTTTTATACCCACCTACTAGCGAAGATGGTGATGCAGCCATTTTATTTGTAGAAACTTCCGGCTGCTTACCTATGTGTGGTCACGGTACAATGGGTATTGTTACCTTCGCCTTAGAGCATGGTTTGCTACATGCTAAAACCCCCGGTACTTTAAAACTGGATACGCCAGCAGGACGAGTTCAGGTCAATTATGAAATGACTGGTGGTAAAGTGCAGTGGGTTAAAATTTACAATGTGCCTGCTTATTTAGCGCATCAGTCTATATGTATCAATATTCCAGAGTTGGGCGAATTAAAGGTTGATATCGCCTTTGGTGGTAACTTTTATATTATTGTTGAACCACAGGGCAACTTTAAAGGTATTGAACATTTTAGTGCAGGGCAATTACTCAAATACAGCCCATTAGTGCGTGATGCTATTAATACCAAAATACAATGTATCCATCCGCTCGACTCTACCGTTCAAGGTGCTAGCCATGTGTTATGGACTGGCTCACCCAAAAATTCCAACTCAGATGCGGCTAATGCGGTTTTTTATGGAGATAAAGCCATTGACCGCTCACCATGCGGAACAGGCACTAGCGCCCGCATGGCTCAGTTGTTTAGTAAAGGCTTATTGCAGCAAGGCGATGCATTTATTCATGAAAGTTATATTGGCAGCCAGTTTATTGGCTGTATAGAGCAGGTGTCTGAAGTGGCAGGTCAAACTGCTATTTTACCTAGCATTCGTGGCTGGTCTCGGGTAACCGGAACGAGCACCATTACAGTAGATGACGACGACCCATATGCCTATGGGTTTCAAGTAATTTAACGAGGAGAAAAGCATGACATTAACAGGACAAAGCCTAATTGCCGGACAATGGCAAGGTCGCGCTGAGCAAGGTGAATTTCAAGCCTTTTCACCGGCTAAAAATCAACCATTATCGACACGCTACTTTAATGTAACGAGTACTCAGTTAAATACGGCAGTTGATGCTGCTGATAATGCTTTTATCGAGTACAGAAAAACGAGTTTTAGTCAGCGTGCAGATTTTTTAGAGTGTATTGCAGAGCAAATTTTAGCACTTGGCGATGATTTACTAACGCAAACAGCGCAAGAAACCAATTTACCTATGGCACGCTTACAAGGTGAGCGAATGCGCACGGTTAATCAGTTAAAAGCATTTGCCAGTGCACTGCGTGAAAACCCAGATTCACCACTAGGTTTAAAGCTGATTGATGAAGCTGATAGTAATCGCTCGCCACTACCTAAACCTCGTACAGAGCTTAATTACTTACCGCTTGGGCCTGTAGCTGTATTTGGTGCGTCTAATTTTCCGTATGCATTTTCAACACTCGGGGGGGATACCGCCGCCGCACTTGCAGCAGGCTGCCCAGTGGTTGTTAAAAATCATACTGCGCATCCAGGCACAGGGGAGCTAATGGCTCGTGCAGCGCTTGCTGCGATTAAAGAATGTGATATGCCGCTAGGTGTATTTTCAGTGCTGCAAAGTGATGTTTACGATATTTCGCATCAATTAGTCGCGGCGCCAGCTATTAAAGCTGTTGGTTTTACGGGGTCATTTAATGTCGCACGTTTACTACAAGAAACAATTGCCAAGCGTTCAGAGCCTATTCCGTTTTATGGCGAGCTCGGCAGTATAAATCCACAAATAGTTTTACCAAAAAAAGCTCAAAATGAAGGTAAAGCTATGGCTGAAGCGCTATGCCAATCAATGCTAATGGGTAATGGCCAATTTTGTACCAGTCCTGGCTTATGGCTGGTACCAACGGGCTGTGATGAATTAGAAGCCGAGGTAGCCAACTGCATTAGTGCAGCCGCCTCAGATACTTTATTAACCCCAGGTATTGTGAAGACCTTTAAAAAGCAAGTTAGCCAGCGCAGTGAGCTCGAAAACGTAGAGCTTATTGCAAAAGGCGCACTTACAGAAGACTTTCATGGTAATGCCCATGTATTTGCCTGTAATGTTGATACCTATTTAGCAACCCCTGCATTACGTGAAGAAGTATTTGGCCCAGCCGCTTTATTGGTTCGCTATGAAAGCATGGAGCAGTTAAGTTTACTAGTAGCAGCGCTTGAAGGGCAGCTTACGGCAAGTGTGCATGACAGCGCTGATGATTTAGCTAAAGCTGAACACGTTATAGAAGAGCTGAAATACAAAGTAGGGCGTTTAATACACAATCAAATGCCAACCGGCGTAGAAGTATGTGGCTCAATGAACCATGGTGGACCATTTCCAAGCTCCACAGATGTACGTAGCACTTCCGTTGGGTTAAATGCAATGTTGAGATTTTTGCGACCAATTTGCTATCAGTCTTAGTTAATTGTAGCGGGAGTGGAAATTGCATTTCCCGCTATCTCTTTATTGTGAAGGATTCTAACTTGGCATGCGTGTTTTTATAGGTATAATGTATATCAAATGCAATTTATAGAAATTACTATGGCCATAGAACATAAAACTCGAACTCAGCTTGTAGCAGAAGCTATTCGTGAAAAAATTCTTTCAGGTGAAATAAAAGCGGGTGATCCGCTACGCCAAGCTGCATTAGCCACAGAGCTAAACGTGAGTCGAATTCCGGTGCGTGAAGCTTTGCTACAACTTGAAGCCGAAGGGCTGGTTTACTTTGAAGCTCATAAAGGAGCCACTGCCACACAGCTTTCGGCGTCGCAAATTGACGAAATTTTTGACCTCAGAGCACTTCTTGAAGCCGAGCTATTAAAACATTCAATACAAAGCTTAACTGATCAAGACTTTATTGAAGCCGAGCTTATTTTAACTGAGCTTGAAAGAGCCATGGATGCCGGCGATACCCACCTTGCCACTGGCGATTTAAACAGCCAGTTTCATGCTAAATTATACAGCCGCGCCGCGCGCCCACAAACCCGTGAGTTGGTTGATATGTACAGCAAAAACTCAGAGCGCTATGTACGTATGCATATTTTATTGGCAGGCGGTTTAACAAAAGCTCCTGAAGAGCACCGTACTTTACTCGAGTTATGCAGAAAAAAAGACTGTCAAAATGCCTGTGAATTTCTAAAAAATCATATTGTTAAAGCTAAAAACGATATAAAACAATTACTGATAAAATTAGAAAGTGAAAAAAGTAATTAAAAAATATACCTAGCAACTAGTACCTGCTATTAAACCCTAATTTATAACTTTAGGCATCGCTTTAGCTTTCCAGCAGCAATAATACAGAAGTGATGCCTTCCCCCCCCCTTTTTATTATTCCCATTAGCACCATAAATAGATCCTTTCTGTTGGGTCGAAAGTTCATAAGAATTTTTCACTAATAAGATCAGTTGCTTAAAGATGAATATGAATTATGTGTATATTTAATATTGTATACAATATGTAATGAGTGTATATTTTTTGTCGTCTAAGTTAAATAGGCAATAAAACCAACAGGAACAAGGGAACATTCACATGTTTACAAATAATAAAAAGCAAACTCGGGGAATAGGCATTAAATCGCTGTTAGCAACGGCGGTAACGGCTGCATTAATAATGACTCCTACAGCAAAAGCAGTTGATGGTAGTAGCATTGTTAAAGGTCATGTAGTGGCACAAGCTGGCAACGATTTAACCGGGGCTACAATAACTTTAAAACATAAAAGTAAAGGCTTAGTGTATACCATTACTAGTAATAATGATGGTGACTATTTACTGCGCAATGTGCCAGTTGGTACATATGATGTCACTATAAGTAAAGAAGGCTTTGAGCCGTTAGTTGAAGAAAATGTTGCAGTGACGATTGGTCAATCAATTATTCTCGATGCACAATTATATAAAGCCGGTAGTGATATTGAGCGAATTGCTGTTACGGGATCCGCCATTCGCCGTGTAGATATGGCTTCGTCTACTTCAGGTCTAACATTCAGTGATGCTGAATTAAAAGCTATGCCAGTAAACACTGGTTTTGAAAGTATTGCGTTATTAGCTCCAGGTACAGCGGCACCGGGTGGCGCAAGTTTTAATGGTGCTTCAAGCTTTGGTGGTTCATCAGCAGCTGAAAATGGTTATTACTTTAATGGCTTAAACGTAACCAGTATCCGTACAGGTTTAGGCTCAATTCGCTTGCCATGGGAAGCTATTTCACAAACGCAAGTGAAAACGGGTGGTGTTAGCCCTGAGTTTGGTGGAGCACTTGGCGGTATTGTTAATGCGGTGTCTAAGTCTGGTGATAATGACTTTAACTTCGGTGCAGAAGTACGTTGGGATCCTGATGGTTTACTTAGCCAGCACGACTCTATTTATCAAGAAAATGGGACTATTAGCACTAATACGAAGCAAAGTAGTTACGATTTTAAAGAGCTTCAGTTATGGGCTAGTGGTGCAATCATCGAAGATACCTTGTTTTTTTATGGTTTGTTTGCACCGCGCCGTGAAGAGTCAACTGGCGCAGGACAAACAACTTATTCTGATTTTGAGCGCGATGAAGACCGCTGGTTTACAAAAGTAGATTGGTTTATAAATGAAGATCACTCAGTGGGTTTTTCAGCAATGAACAATAAGCGCACTTGGACCGATAAAACCTTTGCATACAGCTGGCAAGAGAATGTGATTGGTGAGCAACAAGGTGTGGATGCACCAGGGGAAGATGGCGGTAAAGTATATAGCTTAAATTATAATGGCTACCTAACTGATACTTTTTCTGTTTCAGCAGTTGTTGGGCGAGTGACTGAAAACGTTGAAAATGTGGTTGCATCACCAAAGCCAGGTGTTTGGGATGAACGTGATGGCTTTGTCACTTTGAGTCAACATACAAACTCGTCTGTGACTGAACAAGAGTTTACGCGCGACCAAGCAAGGATTGATTTCAATTGGGATCTAGACATGCATTCAATCCAGTTTGGTATTGATTACACTAATGTAAAAGTTGATTACTTTGAAGGTCAAAACGGTATTGGTGATGCTGAGGGATGGTGGACAGTTAAAACTGCCGGTGAAAATGATGTATCTGGTGCTTCTTTGGGGAGTGACTTTATAGAAAGACGAGTTCGAAGTCGCGAAGTCGATTCAGATACAACTTCACTCGCTTTTTATATTAATGATTCATGGCAAGCAACCGATAGTTTAGTGCTTAACATGGGGCTACGCTATAGCCAGTTTGAAAACACGGTATCAGATGGTCGTGCCTTCGTTGATATTGACAATCAAATAGCACCGCGTTTGCAAGCTATTTATGATGTGTCGGGTGATGGCAGTGCTAAGATCTTTGCTACATATGGGCGTTATTTCCAACCAGTCTCTGCGAACATGAATATTACCCAAGGATCTGCTTCGATTGAATGGTTTGAGTACTTTGAGTTAGATGAACTAGACGCAAACGGTGCACCAAGTTTAATGACTGATGGTTCGCCAAGCAGAGGGGACATGCTACGAGATAGGCGTTGGCGCCAGCGTGGTATTACTGAACCAGGGTTAATTGCTTCATCTTCATTAAAACCAATGTACAGTGATGAATTTACTATCGGCTACCAGCAAGAAGTGTTCGATACTATGTCAGCGGGTGTACGCGCTATTTATCGTGATCTTGGACGCAGTGTTGAAGACACTGATGTCGGCCCGGTATTAGCTAAAAAACTGGCTGAAATGGGTATTACCGATAACGTGGGTCAAGGCTCTTATTATGTGCTGAATAACCCAGGTGAAGCTATTCAAATGTCATATGATTTTGACGGTGATGGTCAGGTTGATGAGGTTAATTTAAGTGCTGATGAACTTGCTTTACCAGAGGCGCATCGTAAGTACTTAGCACTTGAGTTTACTCTAGATGGTAATGTGACAGATGATTTACGTATTAACACCTCGTATACCTGGTCACATAGTTATGGTAACACCGAAGGGCTTGTGAAAACAGATAATGATCAAGCCGACCCAGGCTGGACAACCTCTTATGACTATGGCGATTTGATGGATCACGGCTACGGTAATTTACCTAACGACCACCGCCATGCATTTAAATTCAGTGGTGCATATAACATCACCGAAGCTCTGACCATAGGCCTTGTTGCCCGCACTACATCAGGCCGTCCAAAAAGTTACTTCTCAGTTCATCCAGCGGGCGTAGATAGCTGTGCAGAGGGGAATCCTTGGGATGCGTGTATTAGCCAATACTATGATCAAGCATCACATTACGATGAAAATGGTAATCCAGCTCCTCGTGGTAGCAAAGGAAACCTACCTTGGTTAACGAATGTCGATATGTCATTGACTTATAACACGGACTTTTTTGGTACCGATATGACTTTAAAAGGCACCGTCTATAACTTATTTGATGGTGATAGTGCTATGTCAATCAATGAAGAGCGTGCGCAGTACGGTGATAATGGCTTAGAACTGAATCCAGACTATGGACTCGTGACGGGGCGTCAAGGCGCGCGTTATGTGTCTTTAGTTGCACGTATAGAGTTTTAACTCCCTGGTGAAACAGCTGTTTGAAAACAACCTACTAAGCTATTTATCTGAGGGTAATATTAGTGTGTTGTTTTGATGTTTAAGCACATGCTCATTTGAGCCATACAGCCTTAATGCTGAGCAGGAAACTGCTTGGCATTTTTCGTATAAATTTTAAGGTTAACTATGACGAACAGTTTATATTCTCATTGGCAACAGCCTAAAGATGGTTGGCTGCAAGTGGATACTCTTGATATGCATACCGGCGGTGAACCTTTACGCATAATCATTGATGGGTTTGCTGAACTACAAGGGCAAACCATGATTGAAAAGCGAGCTGATTGCCTAACAAGATTCGATCACCTACGTAAAGCACTGATGTTCGAACCCCGAGGTCATGCTGATATGTACGGCGCGTTGATCACAAAACCTGAACGTAAAGATAGCCATTTTGGCGTACTGTTTTTACATAATGAAGGCTATAGCACAATGTGTGGTCACGCTATCATAGCGCTTGCCACAGCAGCTAAAGATAGCAGCATTTGCAACTTTATTGAAGGCGTTAATGAGTTACGTATAGATACACCAGCAGGGCTTATCAAGGCGTATATTACTCTTCGAAATAACCAACTAATAAGTGTTTGTTTTGATAATGTTGCAAGTTATGCAGAAAAACTTGATATGCCAATAGAAATACCTCTGTTTGGTGTCGTCAATTGTGATATTGCTTATGGTGGCGCTTATTATGCTTTTGTAGATGCTGATACTTTGGATGTAAGTTTGGCGCCCAACAATCATGAACAAATTATTAGCTTAGGAAAAATCATTAAACAGCATGTTAATAGCCAGTACCAACCAAAACACCCGACCGATGATACATTAAGCTTTTTATATGGGGTGATTTTCTATTCAAATTCACAAAAAAGTCATTCTGTATTTAGCCGCCATGTCTGCATTTTTGCTGAGGGCGAATTAGATCGCAGCCCTACGGGTACCGGCGTGAGTGCCAGAGCTGCATTAGAGTTTGCAAAAGGCAGGCTTAAATTAGGACAGCAAATAAAAATAGAGAGTATTTTAGGCTCTATATTTTCAGTTGAGCTAAAAGCGCAATGCATGTTAGCTGATACCCATGCAGTAATACCTAGAGTGAGCGGTGAAGCCTTTGTCACTGGCAAACATACTTTTTTAATTGATCCAAATGATCCCCTAAAGCAAGGATTTATATTTCGATGAAAAATCAATTTACCTCTCGCCAACAATTACTAAAGCAGGCATTAAAAAAAAATGGGTTAACAGCGCTACTCGTATTAGGCCATGAAAATATTCGTTACTTAAGTGGCTTTAGCGGTAATGCTGCTTACGCGTTAATAACTGCGGAGGAAAGTGTACTAATAACCGATTATCGCTATTTTGGCCGAGCTCAAGAAGAGTCTATTGGCTTTGAGGTTGTCAGCCGTGATCGTGATAGTGAAACATTAGGTCAGTGCATAAATCGTTTTTTAACGACTAATAGTCAATTAGGTTTTGATGCCGCTTTTATTGATGTTGCACTTTGGCAGCAAGTGGCAAGTGAGTTAACTAGTCATACAGTTACACAAGTTACCGGTATGGTTGAACGTTTACGCATGGTTAAAAATGATTGGGAAGTCGAGCAAATAAAAGCGGCTGCGGCCATTGCTGACGAAGCGCTTAGACAAACATTACCCTATTTTAAAGAAGGTGTAACAGAGCGAGACCTAGCGCTGGAACTTGAATTCAGAATGCAAAAACTAGGCTCTGAAGGAATGTCGTTTGCCACTATTTTAATGTTTGGAGAGCGTTGTGCACTGCCTCATGGCAGCCCGAGTGAACGTACTCTATCTAAAGGTGATTTTATTACTCTTGATTTTGGCGCAGTGGTCAATGGTTACCGCTCTGATATGACTCGCAGTTATGTACTTGGTAAAGCTTCAAAGAAACAATCAGCAATCTATCAAAGCGTAAGCAATGCTCAGCAAGCAGCGATCAACCTACTCAAAGCAGGTGTTGACTGTCTAGACTTACAAAACATCTCACAGCAAGTACTCGATGACTCTGGTTTTGGTAAATGGGCAGGGCAAGGGTTGGGCCATGGAGTTGGCTTGTTTTTACATGAGTTGCCCTTTATTAATAAAAATTGCCGTCATGTATTAGAGGCAGGTAATGTGATCACGATTGAACCTGGTATTTACATTCCGAATTTTGGTGGTGTGCGAATAGAAGACGATATTTTAATAACTCAAAATGGTTATGAAGTATTAACCCACGCCCCTAAGCCGTTCGAATTGGAGGGGTAGGATGAAAGTAATAGATCAAACGCAAATTGATGCTGTCCTAGATTTTGACTCGCTTCGCATTGCTTTACAAAAAGGGTTTGCTCAGCAGTTTACTATGCCCAAGCGTCATGTGTATGAGTTAGATAAAGCAGACACAAACCATGACGCATTTGCCGTATTACCAGCATGGAATGAACAGGTTATTGGAGTAAAGGCATTTACCTACTTTCCAAGTAATACTGATAGTGAGTATGCGTCACTTTATTCAAAAATAATGCTGTTCTCTCGCGCTCATGGTGAACCTCTTGCTCTGGTTGATGGTACAAGTGTAACACTTTGGCGCACAGCTGTAGTATCTGCTTTGGCAAGCTACTATTTATCGCGAAAAGATAGCCAGCATTTAGTGTTTTTTGGCAGCGGCAATTTAGCTGAGTATATGGTTCGAGCACACTTGAGTGTGCGCGATTTTAAATGTGTAACGTTAATTGGGCGTAATCAAGATAAAGTTGCTGTTTTACACAATAGCTTACAGCGTGCATTTACTGATATTGAGTTTGTTATCGGACAAAGTTGTGAAAAAGTTATTAAAAGTGCCGATGTGATCAGCTGCGCAACAGGTTCACCAACGCCATTATTTAAAGGTGGTTGGTTAAAGCCTGGTACGCATGTTGATTTGATTGGTAATCATCGCTGCGACTCGCGCGAATGTGACAGTATTACTATCGCACAAAGTAAGGTATATGTAGATAGCAAGGAGAATGTTCTTGCTGAAGCTGGTGAATTGTTGATTCCTATTTCTGAGGGAGTTTTTGATGAAGCTAATATATCCGGCGAGCTTGCGGAGCTAGCTAAAAAAAATAACTATGAGAGAAAATGTGAATCCGATATAACAGTATTTAAGTCTGTTGGCACAGCGTTAAGTGATCTTATAACTGCACATTATATTTATAAGTCATTAAAAAATGAGTAGCTTATTACTTTTATTATTAGGGCTTTGTTTCGTTATGTTGGGCTTACTAACATTTATAAGATGGCTCAGGATTCGTTATGATAAGCACCATTGGCGAGTTTGCAAAATTGTAAACATTAACAATGTAATTGATAATAACGTGCGCAATTTAGAGCTTTTGCACTACAAGAGGATATTAGTCAGCTATAAATTTAAAGGTAATTTTTATAGTGTTTTTGTTGCTTTTGATCAGCAGCTTATAGCCCAGTTTAAAAATGGGATTGATTGTACAATTTTAATTGACTCTAACAATCCTAATGTCACTTATCTTAATAGTAATTACTGGGTGAAATACTGTGGAGTTTGGTTTTTTTCGGGCATTACTCTTATAGCTTTAAGTTTCTTAATCCACATCTGAATTGGGTAAATAAGAGAGCTGGTTAAGGTGTTTGCTTAAAGTGTGTAGTTTAGCTTTTTAAAAAATGTATCTTATTTTGTAAAAGTTAAAATGGCTTACGACAACTGGAAAGCTTTTTTCTCTTTTAAATATTAGCTGACTATAGTTTTTCTCAAAGCGGTGATGCAAATAAAAGGGACTCATAAGTATTAAATATTTAGGGTATACCTGTAATTAATAATTTAAAGGTTAGACATATTTTATTCCTATAATCGATTATCAGGGTATAGGTTTTTACGAAGGCTAAGTTGCAGGTTCGATCCCTGCCGAGAGCACGATTTGCTCCGTTATCTTTTATTGATAGTAAATACTAACATCCAAGTAAATGGTGACCTGAGTGTGACCAAGTTAAAAACGTTGACTTAAAAGCACCATTAATTTTTAAAAGTGTTAATCTAATACTCTAACTAGCACATTTTTACATCTAGCTAAGGAGTTGCATTAGCTCACAGCCTGATATTTTAAGGTGCTTCATCGCTTCTCTGCTGCTAAGCCAAACACCTTTTTGAGAATTTAGCGCTATGTTACTTGAGAGATCCCCCGCTGATTATAAAATTAACTTACCTCGACTTTTAAAAGAGCATTTACTGCTTTAGTATTTTTGCATCGTCTTTTTCTGTTTGTTTTAGCAGAAATATACCCACCTAAAAAGCAATTACCCATTAACGTTATCCACAGTAATGTGCCTAATTCTACATGCAGCGCTAAGCAGCAAAAAACCAAAGAAATAATTGCCATGCTAATGGCTGCTAACCAATAGAGATTAACTGGGTTGTCACATTTACCTGCCTGCGTACACGCGCAATAATTTGCTTTATAAAAGAAATAAACACTTAAGCCACAAAAAGTAAGCGCTGTAACAATAAGTAAAATGATCACTGTTTTCTCCCTTGGTGATTTTATTGGCAGTGTAAATTGCAAAGTATTTCAAGTCAATGCAAATGAGAATTAATATCATTAGAGTATATACTCTAATACCATACTTCTGCTCCGATGAGTTTTAAATAGTTGTTAAATTGTCGTTAAAAAACGTGTTTTTTGGCCTTTTTTAACGTTTTAGTAGGGTTTTTTATAAAAAATTAAGGTAGTGTACGCGGGTTTGAAACTCTAATAACAACACACATAGCTATCCAAACAGTAAGTTTGGCTAAGGACACAACAATGAAATTTACTAAAACTCTTATTGCTGCATCGCTGGCATTTGTTTCAGCAGATACCTTTGCAGCGGCTTTTCAACTTGCTGAGCAAAATGTATCTGGTTTAGGTCGTGCATACGCAGGTGAGGCATCTGTAGCAGATGATGCGTCTGTAGTAGCACGTAACCCAGCGTTAATGACGTTGTTTAAAGAGAAGCAACTTAGCGTTGCAGCAATTGCTGTCATTCCTGATGTGAGCCTAACAGGCACAGGTAATGCCTACGGTTTAGATAACAGCGTATTAAATGATGACAGCATCGCACCAAGCGCGATTATTCCTGCAGGTTATTTCACTATGCCAGTAAACGATAAAGTATCGGTTGGGTTTGGTGCTTTTTCTAACTTTGGCCTTGCCACTGAGTTTAACGATGATTACGCAGCTGGCCAAATTGCCGGTGAAACTGAAATTGTTACTGTAAACATGAACGCAAGTGTTGCTTATAAAGTATCAGAGCAGTTTAGCTTTGGTATTGGTTTGAATGCAATTTATGCAGAAGCGAAGATTATCCGTAAGTTTGGTTTCGTACCTCCTGTAAACCCTGCTATTGCTTCTATTCCTGCAAGTGCTGATGCGGTTAACCTTGAAGGTGATGATATGGGTTACGGCTTAAACGTTGGCTTAATGTATCAGCTAGATGAAAATAGCCGCTTTGGTTTTAATTACCGCACAGAAACAGATATTACTTTTGAAGGTGAATACTCGAATGAACTACCTTCATCTATTCCTGGTGGATTAAACGGACAGCTTGAATTACCGGGCTCTGTTGAAATTACATTACCAGCAATTGCTGAGTTCTCAGGCTCTCATCAGTTAGACGAGAAACTAGGCGTTCACTACAGCGTATTATGGACAGGTTGGAGCAGCTTTGACTCATTAGAAGCGCAAGTTACTGCGCCTACAGGCGATAAGTTCAGTGCCTTCGAAAAAACAGAAGATTTCTCTGATGCAATGCGCTACTCAATCGGTGCTGATTACCAGTACAGCGAAAACTTAATGCTACGTGCCGGCTTTGCGTTTGATGAGTCGCCAGTGTCACAACAGCATTTATCAATTTCTATTCCTGATACAGACCGTTTTTGGTTCTCGTTTGGTGGTAACTACGCGATCGATCAAAACTCAAATGTTGATTTGGGTGTGAGTGTATTACGTGGTAAAACGCAAAAGTTCACTGAA
The DNA here is from genome assembly GCF_023161935.1 of Pseudoalteromonas sp. 2CM28B. NCBI lineage: Bacteria > Pseudomonadati > Pseudomonadota > Gammaproteobacteria > Alteromonadales > Pseudoalteromonadaceae > Pseudoalteromonas > Pseudoalteromonas sp. 2CM28B. The sequence continues at coordinate 77,211 of NZ_JALNTH010000020.1, read as the reverse complement.
AAAGTAGAAAGCGAAACGCTACCTCAGCAATGGTCTTTTGAATCAAAAGGTCACGCCGTACTTATTGGTGCTCAGTATAACTACACGTTCTAATTCTGCCTAGAGCCTAGAGCCTAGAGCCTAGAGCCTAGAGCCTAGATATAAAAAGCCGCTTACTTCAAATGAAGTAAGCGGCTTTTTTATACTTATAAATTAACTGTTTACGAATAGCATAAGCCATCCGTAACGGTTTAATTATAAGCTTTCTATTTTAACTTTTTGCTCTAGTAGCTTAGTTTTAGCATCGGTAAATTCAGCTAGCTTAGCATTTTCTTTAGCAAGTACCGCTTCAGGTGCATTGTTAACAAACTTTTCGTTAGCCAGTTTATTTTGCACTTGCGCTAGGCCTTTCTCTGCTTTTTCAAGTTGCTTGTTGATACGTGCAAGCTCAGCTTCCACATCAATTAAGCCCGCCATTGGGATCATAATCTCAAGGTTGCCAACATAAGAGGTTGCACACGCAGGGGCATCGTCTTTGTTTTCAAGCAGAGTAAATGCTTCAAGCTTAGCGAGTGACGCTAAAAACGATTCATTTTCGTTAATACGGCGCACATCGTCGCTCGATGCATTGGCTAGTAGCACTGATAACGGCTTGCTTGGGCTGATATCCATTTCACCACGAATATTACGAATCGCTAAAATGAATTGCTTAACCCACTCTAAGTCATCCATCGCTTGTGAATCAACATTGGCTTGGTTATAAACAGGAAACCCTTGAACCATAATGCTAGTGCCTGTTGTTTCAAGCCCTGCAAGTGGTGCTACACGTTGCCAAATTGTTTCTGTAATGTAAGGCATCATTGGGTGCATTAAACGCAGTAAGCTTTCAAGTACGGTAATAAGTGTATGACGTGTACCACGTTGCTGAGCTTCATTGCCTTTAAATAGTACCGGCTTAGTTAGTTCTAAGTACCAATCACAGAACTGATTCCAGGTGAATTCATATAATGTGTTCGCCGCTAAATCAAAACGGTAGTTATCAAGGTGCTCAGTGTAGGTTTTAACCGTGGCTTCATATTGGCCTAAAATCCAGCGATCAGCTAACGAGTACTGCTTTTCGCTCTCGTTAAAACCACAGTCTTGCTCTTCTGTGTTCATTAATACGTAACGGCTTGCGTTCCATAACTTGTTACAGAAGTTACGGTAGCCTTCAAGGCGGTTCATATCCCAGTTTATATCACGACCAGTTGAAGCCATGGCTGCTAAGGTAAAGCGCAGTGCGTCGGTACCATGTGCTTCAATACCGTTTGTAAATACTTTGCGGGTATCTTTTTCAATTTTAGCGGCAAGTTTAGGCTGCATCATATTACCAGTACGTTTTTGTACTAAGTCTTCAAGGCCAATGCCGTCAATCATATCAAGTGGGTCAAGTACGTTACCTTTTGACTTCGACATTTTATCGCCGTTATCGTCACGTATTAAGCCAGTTACATACACGGTTTTAAATGGAACTTGTGGTTTGCCATTTTCATCTTTTATAAAGTGCAGCGTCATCATGATCATACGTGCAACCCAGAAGAAAATGATATCAAAACCGGTTACCAACACGTCAGACGGGTGGAAGGTTTTTAAGTCATCAGTATTTTCTGGCCAACCTTGGGTTGAGAAGGTCCACAGTGCTGATGAAAACCAAGTATCAAGAACGTCTTCATCTTGGCTAAGCGCTACGCTATCTGCAATATTGTTATCGCGGCGTACTTCCGCTTCATCACGACCAACGTATACGTTGCCTTCGCTATCGTACCAAGCTGGAATACGGTGACCCCACCAAAGCTGGCGTGAAATACACCAATCTTGTATGTCGTTCATCCACGAAAAGTACATGTTTTCGTATTGCTTAGGTACAAACTGAATGTCGCCGTTTTTAACTGCGTCTTTTGCAGGTTCAGCAAGTGGTGCAACACGTACATACCATTGGTCAGTAAGTAGTGGTTCAATAACAACACCAGAGCGATCACCGTAAGGAACAGTTAGGCCATGGTCTTCAATTTTTTCAAGTAGGCCTAGCTCTTCAAATTCAGCCACAATCGCTTTACGTGCGTCAAAACGGTCAAGGCCATGTAAGCGCTCAGGAATTGGCGCGTCAAATTCAAGTTCTTTACCATCAAAGGTGTAGGTTTCACCTTTAGTTAAAATAGCCGCGTCTTTATCGAAGATATTAATCATCGGCAGTTGATGACGTTTACCTACTTCGTTATCGTTAAAGTCGTGCGCTGGCGTGATTTTTACACAACCCGTGCCTTTGTCTTTATCGGCATGTTCATCGGCAACAATTTTAATACGACGATTAACAATCGGTAGTAAAATCTCTTTACCGATTAGGTCTTGGTAGCGCTCGTCATCTGGGTTTACGGCCACACCAGAGTCACCCAGCATTGTTTCTGGGCGCGTAGTGGCTACAACAATGTAGTCTTTACCGTCTTGTGTTTTTACACCATCAGCCAGTGGGTAGCGTAAGTTCCACATGTGGCCTTGTTTGTCTTTATTTTCAACTTCAAGATCAGAAATCGCCGTGTGTAATTTTGGATCCCAGTTTACTAGGCGTTTACCACGGTAAATTAGGTTTTCTTTATGAAGGCGTACAAATACTTCTTTAACAGCTTCTGATAGGCCATCGTCCATAGTAAAACGTTCACGGTCCCAATCAACAGAAGCACCTAAGCGGCGAAGTTGTTTAGTGATTGTGCCACCAGACTCGTTTTTCCATTCCCAAATTTTTTCGATGAATGCATCACGGCCCAAATCATGGCGTGTTTTACCTTCTTCTGCCGCAAGCTTACGCTCTACTAGCATTTGTGTGGCAATACCTGCGTGGTCAGTACCTACTTGCCACAACGTATTGTTACCTTGCATACGTTTAAAGCGCGTTAAGGTATCCATGATGGTATCTTGGAAAGCGTGGCCCATGTGTAAGCTACCCGTGACATTTGGCGGCGGGATCATAATTGAATATGGGGTGCCTTGGCCAGATGGCTTAAAGTAGCCTTTTTGTTCCCAGTCTTGATAGAGAGACTGTTCAATATCTTGCGGATTGTAGGTTTTATCCATTACACAGAACCTTAAATAAGTACTTAAATGAGTTAGTTAGCTTTGTACGCAGTGAGCGTTAGCGATTAATATCTTGCGTGGTGATATTGGCACCGAGTTGGCGTAGTTTTTTAAAGCGCTCACGAGCGGCTTGTTTGGCTACGGACTCTACGGGTACAAAATCAAAAACTTGGTTAAACCGACGAATAAAATCCGGTAAGTGATTGGCCAAGTTAATTAATACTTTACGATTACCAACGGGTGGTGTTGTGCCTATTTCTACAGGTGCGCCGCCTTTTGGGCCTTCGCCTTGTAAATTGTGAGGTACAAAACTGTCGGCATCAAATGTCCAAATAATTTCGTCAATGCTGTTGGCGGTTTCTTCGCTATCTACAAAAATAAATACGCGTTGACCAAGCCGATACTGTTGCCCAGCTATTTGAGCTGCTAAAGTAAAGTGATCATCGGCTTTAGCTAATGACTCATCTTGTTGCTTTAAAATGAAAAACTGGGCATTCATGTTCATTGTATCGGGATTTCCCATGACATTGATTGTGCTGTTATTAAATACACACAAATTAAGAAGTGGATTTTGCCATATAACGGGGGTTGCTTCAATTAATACCCAATAAATAAGGCGCTTTAAAAGCGCCTTATTTATTACTCTACATTGAGCTGTGAAGCCCTGTGTTGGTTTGTTAGTCGTGAGTTGCTTCGCTAATACCAGCTCGGTTTAATAAATACTGAGTCAGCATAGGAACAGGACGACCTGTTGCGCCTTTTTTAGCGCCGCTGCGCCATGCCGTACCGGCAATATCTAAATGAGCCCAATTATACTTTTTAGTAAATTTAGATAAGAAACAGGCCGCGGTAATAGTGCCTGCAGCTCGGCCACCTAAGTTAGTAAAGTCGGCAAACGGGCTTTCTAGTTGATCTTGATAATCATCCCATAATGGCAGTTGCCATGCACGATCGCCACTTTGCTCCGACGCTTTTAATAAATCATGCGCCAGTGGATTATGGTTTGCTAATAAACCCGTAGCGTGGGCACCTAAAGCAACAATACACGCACCGGTTAATGTAGCCACATCAATCACGGTTTCTGGTTCAAAACGCTCAACATAGGTCAGCGCGTCACATAACACTAAACGGCCTTCGGCATCAGTATTAAGTACTTCAACCGTTTGTCCAGACATAGTGGTTAAAATATCACCTGGGCGATAGGCGTTTGAGCTTGGCATGTTTTCACAGCCGGCTAAAACACCAATTACGTTTATCGGTAGCTGCATTTGTGCAAGCGAGCGCATAGCGCCAATAACACCAGCTGCGCCCCCCATGTCGTATTTCATTTCATCCATGCTTTCGCCTGGTTTTAATGAAATACCGCCTGAGTCAAAGGTTAAGCCTTTACCAACTAATACGATAGGCGCTTGGTCATCGCCTGCGCCTTTGTAGTTAATTACTGACATAACTGATTCGTTATCACTACCACGACCAACTGCTAGGTATGAGTTCATTCCTAGTTCGGCCATTTTATCTTCGCCAATTAGCTCAACAGTGATGTTGTCAAAATTAGCTTCCAGTTCTTTGGCTTGCTCGCCAAGGTACGCTGGATTACAAATATTAGGCGGCATATTGGCAACGTCTTTGCACAACTTGCTGCCAGCAGCAATCGCTAGGCCATGCTCAATGGCACTTTCACCTATAGTCAGTTCGCGGCGCGTAGGAACGTTAAATACCATTTTACGCAGTGGACGACGAGGGTCTACTTTCTTACTTTTTAGCTGATTGAAGGTGTATAAACAGTCTTGGGTTGTTTCTACCGCTTGACGCACTTTCCAATAGGTATCACGGCCTTTAACGTGTTGCTCAGTTAAAAAGCACACTGCTTCCATCGAGCCTGTTTCATTTAAGGTGTTGATAGTTTTTGAAATAATTTGTTTATATTGTTTATCGTCTAGTTCGCGTTCTTTACCGCAGCCAACGAGTAGAATACGTTCGCTTAAAATATTAGGTACATGGTGTAATAGTAATACTTGCCCTGGCTTACCTTCTAAGTCGCCACGACGTAATAAATTTGAGATATAACCATCGCTGATTTTATCAAGTTGTTCACCAATGGGGGATAACCTGCGTGGTTCATATACACCCACAACAATACACGCACTGCGTTGTTTTTCTGGGCTACCACTTTTTACGTTGAATTCCATTGTCACTCCTGATTTTGAGTCATCTATAGAAGCTAAATTGGGACTAAAAATGTGTTTTCTAGTCTTTTTACCTAAATTTTTAGGTCTAGCGCTAATATTAGTAGATTTTACTCGACTCTTACTGTGTATTTGAACTTTATATGCTTAAGGGTTACTAATGCAACATTATATCGTGATGTTAGGTAGGATAATTAATATTGATGGCTTATAATATGTGCTTAATACTCATTTAAAATGAGTGAATTAACTAGTTCACTCATCGTTTTTTATTATTATATTGAAATTCCATGTTTAACAGGGGCGAATGTTGCTAATTTTCCGTTATTTGACCACTGAGGTTTTAAAATCGCAGGTCGCCGTATTTTTAACTTTAATGACCATATTTTTGTCGCAAAAGTTTGTTGTTATTCTTGGTGATGCCTCAGAGGGGAGCATCCCAGCAAAGCTTGTGTTTGCCATGATTGCGCTTAAGTTGCCACAGTTAGCATCATTAATTTTACCTCTGAGCTTATTTCTAGGAATTATTTTAGCTTATAGCCGTATTTACGCTGACAGTGAAATGACAGTACTTAAAGCTTGTGGCGTGAGTGAGTGGTATGTGGTGCGCATTACGCTTATTTCTAGTGTCATCTTAGCGTTACTCGCCGCGGTACTTACCTTGTATGTTGCACCTTGGGCTAGCGAGCAAGAATATCAATTAAAAGAGCAAGCAAAGGCGGATGCTGGATTATCGGCGCTTAGAGCTGGGCGTTTTCAACAAACCGGTAATGAAAAAGCCGTGGTATTTATTCATAATATTGAAAATGGCGGCAAAGAACTTAATAAAGTATTTGTTGCACAGTTGCCAGATAGTGAAAAAGGCGATTTAGCGCGTTTAGTATACGCTGAGCAAGGCGTTGTAATTGAAGCACAAAATGGTGAGCAGCAGTTAGTACTTACTGATGGTAAACGCTACGAAACTGACGGTGAAGCGCCTTCACTTAACTTAACTGAGTTTGATGGCTACAGCGTACAGATTCGCGAACAAGAAATAGAACATCAGCGGCGTAAGTTAGAAGCTGTGCCAACTCGTGAACTTATGTCAATTAATACTCCCGAAGCAATTGCACAGTGGCAATGGCGTTTAGCTATTCCGTTATCTATTCCATTATTAACTTTACTAGCAGTACCCCTTAGCGTTGTTAATCCACGCCAAGGTAAATTTGCTAAATTAGTGCCTGCTTTGAGCTTATATTTAGGGTATTTCATTTTACTCAATGCGGCTAAATTTGCGGTAGAAGATGGGAAAATTCCGCCCTCTATTGGCCTATGGTGGATTCACCTAAGTGCATTATTTATAGGTAGTTTATTAATTATTAAAGGCCGCCCATTAGGTGTTTGGCTAAAAGCTGTCGTGACTAAACGGGAGCAACACATATGATGAAAACGCTTGATTGGTATTTAGGCCGTAGCATTATGCAAACGACTGGATTTGCACTAATGGTATTGGTAGGGATCAGTACTTTAATAAAATTTATAGAGCAGCTTAAATCGGTTGGCCGTGGTAGTTACGATATTATGACCGCCTTGCTATATACCATTTATAGTATGCCCGGCGATTTAGTGGTGTTTTTCCCAATGGCAGCACTTATCGGTGGCTTAACAGGGCTAGGTGCTTTGGCCTCTAATAGTGAGCTGGTAGTGATGCAAGCAGCGGGTATGTCGCGTTTACAAATTATTGGCTCGGTAATGAAAACCGCAATTTTTATGGCGCTGTGCGTAATGGCATTAGGTGAGTGGGGGGCGCCCGCAGCTCAATTGCACGCTAAGGAAATGCGTAACCAAGCTATTCATGGTGGGGATGTATTTAATGCGCAAAAAGGCGTGTGGGCTAAAGATGGCAGTAACTTTATTAATATTGAAGACGTCGACCAAAACGGCATGCTCCGCGGCGTAAATATGTACCACTTTGATAAGTCGTTACTACTTACACAAATTACTAAAGCAAAAGAAGCGGTAGGGCGTGATAATGGCTGGTTACTGCGCGATGTGAATAAAGTATTGATCAGTGAAGAGCTTATTACCACGGAGCAAGTTACTGAAGAGTTTTATCCGTCGCAGCTTACCGGGGAAAAACTTGGCGTGGTTTCAGTAAAACCAGAGTCTTTGTCGTTTTCCGGATTGTGGTCATATTTAGCTTATTTACAGCAAAATGAACAAGACACCAGTACCTATGATTTAGCGTTATGGCGTAAGTTAATGCAGCCCGTGTCTATTGCTGTGATGTTGTTGGTTGCCTTATCGTTTATATTTGGTCCGCTACGAACTGTAACTATGGGGGCACGAATTATTATGGGAGTGGTAACGGGGATAGTGTTCCACTTAACCAATGAGATATTTGGCCCAGTGGTAATGGTATATCAAATTCCAGCCATTGTAGGCGCCGTTCTGCCGAGCATTTTATTTACTGGGTTTGCAGCTTATTTGATGAATAAGCGGGTTTAATTTAATTTGTAGCTTTATTAAAAAACGCGGCCTTTTTTAAAAGTGCCGCGTTTTTTATGCTTTAGCTTGAGGTTATACCAATTAGCTTAATTAAGTATTATTGCGGATTGATATCATAGTTCGCGATACACGCGTTTATTTTCTTCTTTGGTGAGCGTAACTACTTCGGTTTTTGATAAGTAATCTTGCAGTGCTTTTTTATTTTTAAAGTCGACTAATACCATTAAATTCCCTAAACCAAGTAATGCGCTGATACTGCGGATAATAGCTTGTGGCCAGCTAATTAAACTTCCTTGGCTGGTTTGCACTTTTAAGCGCCATGCGCGCATACCAATTGTTTGCCCGCTTTTTGTCCAAAAATAGCCAAAAAAGACCAAGCCAACAAGCACCAGCAGCGAGCTGCGAATACCAGAAAGTAATAGTGAATCCTGAATTCGTGCAGATACATCTTCAGCGCCATTGAGGGCAATAACATCAAGGGAAATAAGTCCTTGGATAGCAAATAAATACAATACCACCGCTAGCATCGCAAAAGCGATAATAGCTAATGTGTCGTACACCAATGATGCAAAACGACGCCAAAACCCTGCTCGTGGAAACTCAGCCGACATAAATATACTCTCACTGTTAATGTGCGCGATAGTTTAGCAAATAAGCCATTAAATACTACCTATTACGCTACGTGCTTAACTCGATATTGGCTCAAATGTTAATGGTTGCCTAAATGTTAAGCGGTCGATCACGCTTAATACATAAAACGCTTGCCGCTTTGCTCATTGTTTGTATAATGCTAGGCAATGAGATGGAAGAGGGTACATAATCTTTCACTCTTAAGTGGTTTTTCTTTATCTTCTCGTGTTTAGAAGGTTAAAGAAAAATGATGCCAGCGTGATGAAATTGGTATACATGGGGGATTCAAAATCCCCTGCCGCAAGGCGTGCCGGTTCAAGTCCGGCCGCTGGTACCACTTTTTATAGCCCCTGCTAGATTTAGCAGGGGTTTTTTTATGCCTAAGATTTGAGTTTACGGATTTTAATTACAAAAAATGTGTCCAACATTGCTACTTTTATAAGCAGTAGGTTTTGATCTAAACTTGCCCAGTAAACGTTTTGGTTTACCTAACCTTAAGCTCTGCTTGAGATAGGTTTCTTATCCAGAACTATGGTTATATAGTAAACACGTGCCTACTTTAATCGTATTTTTCATTGATACGGGTATGACAAGTTATGCAATGTGTTTTGACTCGGGTATTATATACCTCAACCTCTTGTTGCGAATAAAACACCATGACTCAACTAACCGCAAAACAGAATATTCAAGCCATTGTAAAAGCGATTAAGGCTGAAGAAGCATTACTGCGTAAAAAACACCCGCTATTAATGCATCAAAATACCTTAGGAATGACTATTTTATTACTTTCTTTGAGTGCATTAATCGGAATTGGCACGCTGTATTATTTTGCTATTATTCCCGCTTGGCTATGCATTATTTTAGCGGCGATTGCTACCTCAATTTCCCATGAGCTTGAGCATGACTTAATCCACAAACAGTATTTTAGCAACCAACCATTTTTGCATAATTTTATGATGTTAACCGTGTGGCTGATGCGTCCTAATACCATAAGCCCATGGTACCGTCGCAAGATGCATTTACATCATCATAAAACGTCGGGTACTGAGCAAGACTTAGAAGAACGTTTGGTAGGTAATGGTATTAAAAATCCGTTTTTACGTGCTTTGGTAATTGTTGATGGATTACTCGGTTTATTAATTAATGCAAAACGTTTTAGTAAAGAAATTAATGGGTTTAGCTTCTTTAAAGTGTTTAATGCAGGTTTTCCAATTACCACTGCGTATTTCGCCATTTTATATAGCGTAATTGTGTTTCACTTAGTTAATTTGTTCACTCCACTGGCTGCTAATTCACCTGTATTGCTGCTTGATGTAATGAATGTGTTTGAATTTCTAATGGTGGTGCTGATTGTGCCTAATATTGTGCGTTCGAGCTCACTTAATTTTGTTACTTCAAGTATGCATTATTACGGCGGTGTTAATAATATGCTTGAACAAACTCACGTCATCACCAGCCGTTTGTTTATGCCATTTAATTTATTTTGCTTTAACTTTGGGCATACTCATACTATTCATCATTTTGTGCCGAATCAGCCGTTTTATTTACGACAAATGATCAGTAAAAAAATCCTTGAAGTGATGCGCCAACACGGCGTGCGTTTTAATGATTTTGCCAGTATTAAGCAAGCAAACTTGTATCAGTAATACTCAGTGTAAAATGGCATCATAATGCAGTCGGACTCGCAGCAGCAATTAACTCAGCAAGATGCGTTAGCGCAATGTGTACAAGCTATAAAGGGGACCAGTTTTGCGCAAAAGCTGGTTAATTACATTGCCCTTATTGTTGAGTTTGATTGTGCGGTTGTATTGGCTTGCAGAGTAAATAAGCATCCCATTTATTTATTCGATTCTATCGAGAAACAGCGTGAACTTTTATTTCAGCGCTACCTTACTAACTCGTTTGTAAACGACCCTTTTTATACTGAACTGGTTAGTAAAGCTGAGGAAGGAGTATTTCGGCTCGCTGATATAGCTCGTTATCAAGATGAACTGACCTTTAAGGCATATCAACAGCAGTTTTATACTCACACTGGCTGGACTGATGAGCTCAGTATTTGTACTAATATAGGTAACGGTCGCTCGATTGTTATTTACCTTGGTTTATTATCCAATAACCAACGCTTTATTGCGTTGCAAAAGCAGCAATTAATAGCACATTTTAATTTAATAAAAGCACTGTGTAGCCAACATTGGGGTAGCCAAAAATTACTATTAAATCAATTTAATAATTCAGTTACTGGGCAGCTTATAGAAAATGCCCTCACATCATTTGCTAACCTACAACTTACTCAACGAGAGCATCAAGTGGCTTGTTTAATTGTGCAAGGTTGCGACTCCGCAGATATTGCTGCTCAGCTTGGGATTGCCCTAGGTACAGTTAAAAACCATCGCAAACGTATATATTCGCAGTTAAACGTTGCTTCACTGAGTGAATTTTTTCGATTGTTTTTAAATCATTTAATGCACGCAAAATAAAACGCGATTATGTCCCTTTAGGGATATAGTGCCCATCGCTGAGTTTAATTAGTATTTTTCTTATAGATAATTTTGAGAAATACGATGACAGCACATTTACTTAATGACATTACGCAGCGTGGTTTAGTCTCTCAAGTGAGTAATATTGAGCAATTAACCCATAAGCTTAAAACTCCACAGGTGGTTTACTGTGGCTTCGATCCTACCGCAGGTAGCTTACACATAGGGCACTTAGTACCATTAATAATGCTAAAGCGTTTTATGGATGCAGGGCATCAAGGTGTGGCATTAATTGGGGGTGCTACAGGGTTGATTGGTGACCCGAGTTTTAAAGCCACTGAGCGCAATCTAAACACCAAGCAAACGGTGTCACAATGGGTGACAGCGCTTGCAAACCAAGTTGAAAGTGTACTTGGTCCGCATTTAAACCAGCCACTGCAAATAAAAAATAACGCTGACTGGTTTAGCTGTATTGATGTATTAGACTTTTTTCGTGATGTAGGTAAACACTTTTCAATTAACACCATGTTCAACCGCGAGTCAGTAAAACAACGTTTGCAACGTCCAGACCAAGGGTTGTCGTTTACTGAATTTAGTTACTCCTTATTGCAGTCGTATGACTTTGCTAAGCTCAATAGTGAGTTAAATTGTACTTTGCAGATAGGTGGTAACGATCAGTGGGGTAATATTGTCAGTGGAATTGATTTAACCCGCCGTTTAAACCAGCAAACAGTGTTTGGTTTAACACTGCCACTTATTACTAAGTCAGATGGCACAAAATTTGGAAAAACTGAGGGCGGTGCTATTTGGCTCGAGCCTAAAAAAACCTCACCGTATCGCTTTTATCAGTTTTGGTTAAATTGTGAAGATGCTGATGTGTATAACTTTTTGCGTTTTTATACTTTTTTGTCAGTTAAAGAAATTGAGGCCATAGAAGCAAACGATAAGATAAGCGGCCAAAAGCCTCAAGCACAGCGCATTTTAGCTGAGCAATTAACACGTTTTGTTCATGCTGAAGAAGGCTTGGCAAGTGCGCAGCGTATCACTGAGTTGTTATTTAATGGTCAGGTGCAAACACTCACCTTGGCAGAGCTTGAACAGTTAGAGCAAGATGGGCTAACCGTGAACACTATTAGCGACACGCAAATAAGTATTGCTGAGTTATTAGTTAAAAGTAAACTGGCCAGCTCAAAGCGACAGGCGCGTGAATTAATAACAGCTAATGCGATTAAAATTAACAGTATGGTCGTTACTGACGAGCATGCGCAGCTTGATATTTCGTTGTTTGAACGCTTTTGGATAATTCAGCGTGGCAAAAAGCAATTCAGGCTTATTAAACTAGTTTAAAGTATAAACAGTGGGCTTATGATTGCACGGCCCACCTTTAATTTACACTTAGGCCTTGTTGCGCATAGTAATATTCCGTCCGCCTAAATAGCCAAACATAGCGCTTAGTGCACTCGCACTCGCGCAAAACCACAAAGTAGATGTCCAGTTACCAAAATAACTATGTAGTGCACCTGCAATAATAGGCCCCGTAGCGGCAAGTAAATAACCAATACACTGCGCCATACCTGAAAGGGCAGCAGCTTGATGTGAGTCGTGAGTACGTAAACTTATAAACGACAAGCCCAATATAAAGCATGCTCCCGAGCAAAACCCCATAGTAATTGACCACACAAACGCATGTACTGGCATATACAGTAGTCCTATTGAAGATAGGCTTGCCAATACTCCTAAGGCAAAGGTGAGTACACGCTGATCTTTCAGTTTTGCTAATAAAGGAATTAAGATAATACCAGGCAATGCCGAAGCCACCTGAAATGAGCCTTGTAATGCACCCGCTTGCTGTGCATTGAAGCCACTGTCAATTAATATACTTGGTAACCAGCCAATAATTATATAAGTAAATAACGAATTACAGCCAAGTAGCAAGGTAATTTGCCACGCAAGCGCTTGGTGCCACACTTTAACCTCATCGGTATTTTCAACTAGATCTTTAGTTGGTTTGGTGCGTAGCTTTAATTGCGGTAACCAAATAAATAAACTTAGTAAAGTAATTAACGCATAACTGGCCAAAGCGATTTGCCAACCCATTTGTTTATATTCTGCAAGTGGAATAATTAACGCTGAGTAACTACCACCAAAAATACCCATAGCAAGTACATACGCCGAGGTCATTACTGCTACTTTATGTGCAAAGTCGCGCTTAATTAAACTCGGTAACAGTACATTACCTATTGCAATGCCTACCCCGATGACAACGGTGCCTAAATAGAGTATCGGCACAGAATCTATCATGCGTGATGCTAAGCCTAGGCCAATCAAAATAAGAGCAATGAATAGCGATACTTCTAAACCTTGTCTTTTAGCTATACTAGTTGCTAATGGGCTTGCTACAGCAAATGCAATTAAAGGTAAGGTGGTAAGCATACCGGCTTGTGATGCGCTTAAATTAAAACTAAGAATTATTTGGTCTAATACAGGCGCTAAACCAGTCACCGGCGCACGTAAGTTACTAGCAATAAGTAAAATACCCAGTATTAATAATGCGAAAGATAAACGAGATTGAGGTTGTTGGATTAACAAGGTAAATGTCCTAGCAGGTTAGTTATTTAGCAAGAGGCAATTGAGCCTAGTATAAAGGCTTAATCATCACTATAATTTAGTAAAAGAGACATTAAATAACTAAAAACGGACAAAATGCAGCTTTCCCAAGATTGGAATGAAATAATAAACTTTGAAATCATGCCGCAGCCGATTATTGCAAAAATAGAATATGCCCAGCTTAGCCGTGAAATTCCACTGCATACACACCCAAAAGGGCAGTTAATTTTAGCTCTATATGGCTATGTTACTTGTGAAGTAGCAACAAAAATGTGGATGGTACCTACCCACAGTGCTATTTGGATCCCAGCAAATGTAGAGCACAGTAATAGGGCATCTGATAATGCGCATTTATGCCATTTATTTATTGATGTAAACTTACAAGGAATGCCAGCTACAGCCTGTACATTAACTATCAGTCCTCTTGTAAAAGAATTAATGCTTAGTTTGGCAGGTAACCAGCAAAACTATAGCTTAATAGGTAAAACCGCGCGGCTTGCACAAGTATTATTTGATCAATTAGTGGATATGCCAATTCAACCTTTAGATTTTGTACTATCAAAAAATAGTGTGATTAAAAATATGAGTGATCAGCTTATTAGTCAGCCTAATAGCCGCAAAACATTACCACAATGGGCACAGCAATTTGCTTTAACTGAGCGTACTTTAGCGCGATTGATAAAAAAAGAAACAGGCATGACCTTTGGTAAATGGCGTACTCAATTGCATATTATAATTGCACTGCAGGCGTTATCTAATCAGCAAAGTGTACAACAGGTATCAGAGTTATTAGGTTATGAATCGGTGAGTGCGTTTATTACTATGTTCAAAAAGGTAATGAAAAAATCGCCCATGCGTTACATGAGCGAACTAGTTGCCTACCAATTATAAGTTGCCGAAATCATGGCATTACGCGGTTTTCCTGGGAAGTAACGCTCGCCAGTAAAACTGGTGTAATCGGCGCGCTCAGCGTAAGCAGTGTCTGTTAGATTTATTATTCGCGCACTGAGTAATAAATGTGGGCTAATTTGCCACTGGCCGCGCAAGCTTAAAATATCGTGGCCTTGATATTCATGTAAGTTTTCAGGGTCGGTAAAGTAGCGGCCCACATAGTGCCATTGCAACGCAAGACTAATACTCTCGTTGGCTTGCCAGTTAAAATCGATATTAGCAACCTTTCGAGGTGCGGTATCAATATCGTTACCTTTAATATTAATGCTGCCAATAATTTGCTCATTCGAGTACGTATGCTTGGCATAGGTGCCTGCAAAATTAACAGATAAATGCTGATTAAAGCTATGCGCTAATTCAAGCTCAATACCGCGATGCCGAGTTTGGCCGTCATTAACAGTAAAAAAGTCACTGTCGCGGTAGATGGTATTGTGCTTGCTCATCGCATACATCGATAAGCCATAGCGAGTATTGTTGTACATCCCTTTAATACCCACCTCAGCATTATTTGCTATTTCTGCGTCTAAGTCGGCAGTACTTTGCTCGCGTTGTAATTGATAGAGTTCAGCCGCTTGGGGGGCTCGATAGCCTCTTGAAAAATTAGCGTATAATGTATTGTTAGTATTAAGCTGATAGCTCACCCCGAGTTTTGGCGAAAGATTACTAAAGCTGTTTTTAGTGCTTTTGGGGCGGCTATAACGACAGCCACCAAAACCACATTCGTTGCCATCCTCTTTTGTACGCCCTGCAAGCATATTATTTTGATAGTCATATTGCATGTGCTCATAACGCAGCCCAGCGGTAATAAGCCAGTCATTAAGCTGCCAATCAATAGCGGCAAATGGAGCGTATAAGGTTGCATCGACTTGGTAATCGTAATGTTTACCTTGCGGCACAGTGGCCACTAAAAACGCAGAGCCTTGGGTGGGGTTATCTTGGGCTTGTAAAAAATCGGCTTGGGTAAACTCACCATCAAAGCCAAGCTTTAAGTTCGTATTGTCGTTCACATAATGTTGATAAAGCGATTGTAGGCCAAACCCCGTTTGACTGTTTTTTTCGAGCGGAGTACCGGGTAAAAAGTGTTTGAAAAAGTCCATGCTTTGGTCACGAATATAAGGAGTAACAACCAGTGTGTTCTCACCTAATTGCCAGCTTGCTTTACTCCAAGCCCTAAGCGAACGGGCTTTTCTAAAGGCGTCAGGATCAAAATTTTGCTGTGCAATATCTTCATCTTTATAGCTTTGAAAGCCACTAATATACCCTGCGGTTTGTTGGTCTAAGTCGGTATAGGTCAACCCCGATATTAAACTTAAGTTGTTGTTAGCGTACCGATGTCGCACATTTATTTTTTGTTGTTTAACGCTTTCATCATCTCGGTAACCGCCATCATCGGTAAAGCTGGCATTAATACCGAACCCTGAATTATCCATAGCATGGCCTGCACGCAATTTATAGCGAGCATAACCGTAAGAGCCATAATCAAAGCCTAGTAAACCACCACCTTGGGTCGTGTCTGGTGTAATGACGTTAATTACGCCATGCACTGCATTTGAGCCATACAGTGCAGAGCCTGGGCCTTTTAATACCTCAATACGCTGTGCCATTTCGCTATGTGCTTCAAACAGCTCATTAATATTGCAAAACCCAGCGGCACGAAGTGCAATACCATCTTCAGCAGTTAAAATCCCTCCACAAGCCCCCGTACCAGAAAGCACCTGGGAGCGCAGGGCGGGTAAATATTCTTGACCATTACCACGTTGTATATTGGCACCTGCAACGCGTTGCAGTGCTTCTTCTACATGGGTAGGGGCTATAAGCTCAAGTTGTGATTCGCTTAATACACTGATCACCAAAGGTAATGGGGTGGAGAGCGCTTCACTACGTGATGCTGTGGTGGTGATACGTTCAATTGATTGCGCGGTATCTTCAGCACACGCACTATTAATTAAACTTAACTGACTGCATAACAATAAAGAGGGTAAATAGTAATATTTCATAAATTCCAGCACATCGGCAAGTTGATAAGTTTAGGGTAGGGGAGTTTGTGAATTGGTTAAAGCACACTCAACCTATAAACCCGATAAGTAATCGATAAAACAATACAAAAAATACCCGGAAAAACTAAAGTGAGCACTGAGTAATGTTTAAATAGCAATACGCCTACCACTCCACCGGTTAAAAAACCGGCAACAATTAATGTAAAGACCAAGCATTTTCTATTGTCAAAAGCTTCTCCTTTTAGGGCTTTACCAAACATCAAACCCAAATCGGTAAAAATACCGGTTAAATGAGTGGTACGCACTACAGCACCGCTGTAGTTAGTGGCTAAAGCATTTTGTAAGCCGCAGGCGGCAGAGGCGAGTGTAAGTGCGTAAGGATATGAATGTTGAAGTAGCTGTGCGCTTACCAGTAGTAAAATACCCTCAATAAATAAGAGCGTATCGTAATGGCGTCCTAACTTAAGTGACCCGCCTGAGAGCATTAAGCCTGTTAATGCCGAGCCAAATATAAAGCTCAGTACAATCGCAATTAAAAATAACGCTGCATTGATGTTGGTAGTAAGTTCAATAGCTAATGAAGTCACCGACCCCGAAACATGAGAAATTGCTTGCTGTTCAAACCCTAATAAACCTACTGCGTTTACCATACCGGCAATAAAAGCGAGGGTAAACGCACCATATTCGACCCACTTAGGTAGTTTTGTAAACATCCTTTTAGCTCCGGTTTCAGTGTGTAGATTAATCATACACTTAATTAAAGTTAATAAATGAAAAGAGGTTATATTTTTAACATCACAAGCAAGTGATGATCGCTAAATTTAACTTTTGCGTATTAACCAAATTTGGAATTAATATGTTTAACCAAGAACAGCAATCACGCATTATAGAAATGGCATGGGAAGACAGAACGCCATTTGAAGCCATTGAAAATCTGTATGGGCTAAATTACTCTCAATTAGTTAATTTTATGCGTGACCACATATCTAGTGGCTCATTTAAAGTGTGGCGTAAACGCCATGCCGGGCGTAAAACTAAACACCTAAAGTTACGCGACCCCGCGATTATACGCAGTCATTGTAAAACACAGTACAAACAGCGCTAACTTTAGGGTTTCATGTGTTGTTCAGGCTTAAGCGTTAATAATCTTCAGTAATAACCACACTGGAGAACAGCCATGAAAACATTAATCAGTATTTTATTAATGGTTTTTGCGCTAACGGCAACAAACGCATTTGCTGTACCACACAAAGACAAACATGCAGGTAAGCATGCGAATAAACACGCAAACAAGCATCACTGGAAAAAGCAAAAAAATAACCAATACCATAATAAAAAATGGCTTTCTAAGAAACAAGCCAAGCAGTTAATTCGTCAAGGGTGGACTCCACCAGGGTGGCACAGATCTTATTATCAAGGTGATATCCTTGGGCATGACATTTATAAGCGTGCTAGAGTAATAGACCGAGAAAGAGACACAGTGCGAGTTGAAATTGATCGCACTATTATTCACCTAGTGCACGACACTCGTGAAATACTCTCTATTTTACAGCGCTATTAGGATTTATAAATGCTCACTGTATTGGTCATAGTTACTGGCTTGTTGTTATTAATAACCTTATTACCCCTGTCATACAGTCAGCATTACTTGATACGTAGTTGCGACTTTGTGCGCTTGCAGGTGTGCTACCTAGCAAGCGCTGTAATTATCGTTGCACTAATAGGTATGTGGCAAAGCGGCTTAATTGCTTACTCACTCGTAGCGGTGGTCGCTTTTGTTATTTTAGTTTTGCAAGCTAAGTGGATTTATCCCTACACTTGGTTTGCTAAAAAAGAAGTATTAACAGCGCCAAAAAGTAGTGATCATAGCATCAGAATCTTATGCGCTAATGTACTGATGTCGAATCGACATAGTGAGCAGTTAATTAACTTAGTCGATAAATATCAGCCCGATTTACTTATCACCTTAGAAAGCGATAGCTGGTGGCAAGATAAGTTATCTGTGCTTAAAAAAAACTACCCTTATCAAGTACAGTGCCCAAAAGATAATCGTTACGGCATGCATGTATTTAGTAAATTTAACATACTCGATGCACAAATTTGTGAACTCATAGAAGATAATATTCCCTCTATTCATATTTTATTTGAAAACCATCAAGGGCTAAAAATGCAGGGGCATTTTATTCATCCCGCGCCACCAAGCCCAACAGAAAAAGATTCATCGCGTCCGCGCGATAGCGAACTAATAATGGTGGCTAAAGCGCTTAAAAATCCAAGTCGCCCAACGATAGTCGCCGGCGATTTAAATGATGTAGCTTGGTCACGCAGCACCCGTTTATTTATGCAAATCAGTGGCTTTTTAGACCCACGTAAAGGACGGGGCTTTTATAACACTTTTCATGCTGGTTACTTTTTTATGCGCTGGCCGCTCGATCACTTATTTCACTCTACAGGTTTTACTGTAAAGCGTATCAAACGTGTTGCTAAATATGGCTCCGATCACTTTGCTCTGCTTACCGAACTTGTTTATGAAGATGCTAATCAGCAATCACTCGAAACAAAGCCCAGCGAGCTTAAACAGCAAGACATACAAGAGCTTGCTATGAGCAAAGCCGATAAACGTAAAGTGCCTAGGTTTGAAAAAGGCTAGATTAAGTACAGGTGTTAGGTTAAAGGCTTTAGGCGAAAGGCAAAATTAATACATTAGGGTCGTGCTTTTTAAATTTGCGGGATTTTATATAGCGAGCTATTTAGTTGAGTGTTAATTAACAAAGAGATTCATTATGTTTAATAAAATTATCAACTTTTGGTTTACAGAGCTTGAGCCAAAGCAGTGGTGGCAAAAAGACGAGGCGTTTGATTTGATGATTCAGGCTCGTTTTGGCCAATTACACCAGCAAGCGAGTGCGAGTGAGTTATTTCAATGGCGTGAGAGTGCATTAGGCAGCCTAGCTGAAATTATCGTGCTTGATCAGTTCTCGCGAAATATTTATCGTGACAAGCCAGCATCATTCGCCTGTGATTCAATGGCTTTAGCGTTAGCACAATCGGCCATTACAAAAGGGTTTGATAAGAAGTTGACGGATGAGCAGCGAGTATTTTTGTATATGCCTTTTATGCACAGCGAATCGCAGTTAATTCATAAGGAAGCAGTCCGGTTATTTAAGGCGTTAGGTATTCAAAATAACTTAGACTTTGAGTATCAACATAAAGCGATTATCGATAGATTTAATCGTTACCCGCATCGTAATAAAATACTGGGGCGGGTGTCTACAGAAGAAGAACGCGAGTTTTTAAAACAGCCCAATTCAGGTTTTTAGATTTATCAGGCAAAAAACACCGCGCTTATTACAAGCGCGGTGTTTAGTTTTATTAACCAGATACCTGATATTAGCTATTAATCATGATGCTTTTAACATTCACAAACTCGCGAATACCAAAGCCGCCATGTTCTCTGCCATAGCCACTGTCTTTAACACCGCCAAATGGTAGGTTCGGTTGTGCCAGTCCGTAACCGTTTATGTTGATCATACCGGTATCAAAATGCTTTTTAGCCAGCTCAATGGCTTTTTTCTCATCTTTTGAAAAGATACCGCCGCCTAGTCCATAACGGGAGTCGTTGGCAATACGCATAGCGTCGTCATTATCTTTGGCTTTAATCAAAGATGCCACAGGGCCAAATAATTCGTCATCATATGCAGGCATCCCTGGTGATAAATTTTCTAGTACTGTAGGTGGGTAGTAATAGCCTGTTTGCTTCGGAATTTCGCCGCCTACAATTACTTTTGCGCCTGCATTTACCGAGTCTTGCACTTGCTGATGAATTTTGTCGCGTAAATCTTCTCGTGCCATAGGGCCCAGTTCAGTATCTTTATCCATAGGGTCGCCCATTTTAATTGCTTTAAATTGCTGGCTCAGTGCTTCTTTAAAGTCATTGTATAATGAGTCAACTACCACAAAACGCTTGGCAGCCACACAGGTTTGGCCATTGTTAATAATGCGGCCCTGCAAACAGGTTTTAACTGCCAGTGCGAGGTCAGCATCATCAAGTACAACATAAGCGTCATTACTACCCAGTTCTAGTACGGTTTTTTTAACGTGCTTACCGGCCTGCTCAGCTACTTTTTTGCCTGTGCCATCACTTCCTGTGAAGGTAACGCCACTAATGTGTTTATGAGAGATAAGTGCGCTGGCTGTTTTTCCGTCAATTAGTAAGTTACTAAAGCAATGCTCAGGGAACCCAGCTTGTTTAAATAAGGTATCTATTTTTTCAGCCATACCAAACACATTGCCCGCGTGTTTTAATACCGTGGTATTACCCGCCATAATATTTGCGGCGCTGTATCTAATAACTTGATAAAGTGGGAAGTTCCATGGCTGAATACCTAGCAACACGCCAGTGGGGCGATAACTTATAATTGCACGACCGCCTTGCATATCGCGTTCTTCGTCGCTCAGCATATCGGCGCCATGTTCTGCGGTATAACGGCAAATGTCAGCACAAAGCTGCACTTCTTGAAAGCCTTGTTCGTACACTTTACCCATTTCTTCGGTCATCAGTTTAGCAAGCGTTTCTTTTTGCTCTTCAAATAAAGAGGCTAGCTTATTCAGGTATTTAGCGCGCTCAGTAAACGAGGTTAATCGCCATGTTAAGTATGTTTCATGAGACTTTTCGATCACTTGTTCTGCTTGAGCTTGAGAAAGCAGCGTATAGCTATTGATGACTTGCTCAGTTGCTGGATTGATCGTATCTACTGTGTTACTCATTTTACCTCCTAACAAATTATGTAATAGGGTAGGTGCAAAACCAAAGCCAGTTGGGCGATAGTTTATAATAATTCATAACTTTTTGTTAATAATGGTTTTTATATTACTTCATACAAAAATCTAGATTTTGTTTGTTCGTTGTTTTTGCTATGGTTCTGTAAATACTGCAAGTTGTTGAAAAAGTTACAGGGAGTAGTTAGATGATACAGTCATTGTTTAATATCGATTTACCTCTTATTCAAGCGCCCATGGCGGGCGTACAAAGCGTTGAGTTGGCTGCAAGCGTTTGTGAAGCTGGCGGGTTAGGGTCGTTGCCTTGCGCTATGTTATCGCCAGCACAGTTAGTTGAACAGCTCGACTTGCTTACTCAAAAAACAGATAAACCATTTAATCTAAACTTTTTTTGTCACACGGTTACAGATTACACCAGCCAACAAAAGCAGCAATGGCATAATATGCTGACCCCTTATTTTGCAGAGTATGAAATTGACCCGCAAAGTTTAACCGCAGAGGCATCCCGTCAGCCTATAAACCAAGCCGTTGTAGATATTATTGCTCCCTATAAACCTGCAGTTGTGAGTTTTCATTTTGGTTTACCTGAGCACGCTATTGTGGCGCAAATAAAAAACTGGGGCGCTAAAGTAATTTCAACGGCGACCACTTTAGATGAAGCTATTTGGCTCAGTGAAAATGGCGCTGATGCTGTTATTGCTCAAGGTATAGAAGCTGGTGGGCATCGAGGGCATTTTTTATCAATGGATTTAAGCTTGCAACAAACCACTGAGCAGTTAGTTAAGCGTTGTGTTGAGCATTTATCATTACCGATTATTGCTGCAGGAGGTATTGCAATGCCAGATGATGTAAAGCATATGAAAGCGCTGGGGGTAAGTGGAGTTCAAGTTGGTAGCGCTTATTTATTATGTAAAGAGGCAAAAACATCTGCTTTACATCAGCAAGCTATTTTAGAGCAGGCTCAAGGTAGCACCGCGCTTACTACTTTGTTCTCTGGTCGAGCCGCGCGGGGTATTCAAAACCGCGTCATGCTCGAGTTAGGTACTATGCCTGAGGGCGTGCCTTCGTTTCCTCATGCTAGTAGCGCAATAACAGCATTAAGAACATGCGCTGAAAAAGCAGGCCAAAGTGATTTTTCGCCTTTATGGTGTGGTCAGAAGTATGTGCCTCGGGTGGGGGTATCAGCTGCGGATATTACGCATATTTTAATGGAAAAATGGTAATGTTTAATGTCTGACAACCCACTTTTATCGCTTGGCGATAGTTACGAAGTGCTTATAAATAAGCTTAAATCACAATTGGCAGGTATTTACCCTCAACAGCTTGTCGCGCGCAATACCGTGTTATTGCCCCAAGGCGATGTACAGCGTTATGGCTATTTAATTATGGAGGGGGTTTTAGGTGCTATTCATGATGATATTGATGGCGGGCAAAAATGCAAAGAGTTTTATTTTAAAAATGAGTTTGCATTGCTGTTTGCCAATTGGATGACCTCAAGCCCCGCTTTTTATCAATTAAAAGTAATTAATGAGGCAAGTGTAATTAAAGTACCGCTAACACTATTTGAGCAAGCACAGTACCAACTCATTAAGCAGCAGCTCATTGCGCAGCAACTAATATTTAAAGAAGCCAAAGAAGCATTTTTATTACTCAACAGCCCCGAGCAGCGATACTGTTACTTGCTTAAACATAAACCGCATTGGTTGGCGCAGTTAAGCTTAAGCCAAGTGGCTATGTATATAGGTATTTCGGCCATTTCGTTATCACGAATTCGTAAGCGACTTAACTTAAGTTAAGTGCTGTTTATATAAAGCACTATACACTCCTCATTTTTATGCCTTAAGTGCCTTGGAGTGTTATGTTTTTAATTGCCCAATCATTGGTTGCCGTCGCGACTTTACTCGACTTAGCTTCATTTCAGTTTAAGTCCCGACGCATTATCTTATGTTGTTTATTTACCTCTGTGTTATTAACCTCAGTCCACTTTTTTATTTTGGGTTATAACAGTGCCGCCTGCTTAATGCTTATTGCCGCGTTACGTTATTTTTACTGCATATACTTTAAGCATACTTGGGTCATGTTTGGATTTATGGCAGTGAGTTGTTTAGCCGTTTATTTAACATGGCACGATTGGTTTAGTGGCTTTGCGCTGGTGGCGACATTAATACAAACCATTGCTTCATTTCAAAATAGAGACTTGCACTTAAGGTTATGTATGGTGGTGGGAACCTCTTTTTGGATAACGCATAATATTTTTGCTGGCTCCCCTGTGGCAATAATTATGGAAAGCCTATTTTTAAGTAGTAACTTATTTGGTTTATATCGATTTTATATTAGTAAAAAAAAGTCTTGCTGAACCTCAAATAGGAACGTAAAATGCAGTAATGTAAACTTATTAAAAGAACTGTTTGGCAATTTCTTTTAATAAAAAGGTTTCTCGAATAATCGACAATCCTTGTTTATCGCTATTAGCTAATGTGCGTTCGTTGTGAGCTATCGCCTCAAAAATATTTACCCATTTAGCTTGCATACCATTTTGTTGCTCATAGTGCTCAAGCTGTGCTTGGCCGAGTTGTTCGTTAATTTCGCATACATAACAGTATGACTTTATATGAATAATATCAAAGTCATCTTTGTACCAAGGACGATATTCTTCATAGAGGCCAAACTCACTGCAAATTTTTATATTTTGCGCGCCAGTTTCTTCATTAAGCTCTCTGATAAGTCCTTGTTTAATGCTTTCATTTGAGTCTATGCCACCACCGGGTAAACTGAAATCGTCATAGCGCTGAGTGTACATTAATAAAATATGCTGTTGTTTAAATACAATTGCGCGAGCAGTAGGGCGAGTAAACTGAGAACCATGAGTAATATTAATAGTGGGGTGAATAGTGGTTTTTAATAAGCGCATAACGACTCCAGCAATAAAGGTAAATTATATCAGCTGGTTATATTAATTACTTCATTGTTAAAAAGTAATTAGCTGCAAAGCTTGTTAATTTCAGCGCTTATACATATATCTTTAGTTATAATAGCGAATTATAAAAAATAAAATGTCATTGTTTTGACCATGCTCTGTATATCTTTCATTTGTTGAAAGGGGTGAGTAGAATAATAAAAAAGCATAGGGATTAATCATGTTAAATATACTTTTAGTTGATGACGACATCGAATTTAGTGATGTTATTTGTCACATTGTTGAGTTTCTTGGGCATAATATTCAAACTGCAACCAGTTTAGAAGAAGCGCATCAGTGGTTTGAGAATAATTCCTTTGATCATATATTACTGGATTTCATGTTACCCGATGGTAGCGGCTTGCACTTATTAGATCATTTGAAAATGATTGGTCAATCTCCTAAAGTCACGCTTATTTCAGGGCACCCATCGGTTAAGGGGATTTTAGCCGATATGTGTGAGCCCAATGTAACGCATTTATTAAAGCCGCTGCAGCGAGAAGATTTAGAACTGGTTTTAAATGGTCCTAAAAAAACTGTTAAAAAAGCTAAGAAAAACGCTATCACCCATCATTTTGATACCTTAATTGGTGAATCTGAGGCAATGCAAAAGCTCTATACTATGATAGAACGTGTTGCTAAAACACAGGCTAACGTAATGTTAGTAGGTGAAAGTGGTGCCGGTAAAGAAGTGGTTGCACAAGCGATTCATAATGCCAGTCAATGCGAAGGACCTTTAGTTGCTAGCAACTGTGGCGCCCTTTCAAAAGAGCTTATTGGCAGTGAATTATTTGGTCATGAAAAAGGTGCCTTTACAGGGGCGATAGCCCGCAAAGAGGGCGTGTTTGAACAGGCAAATAATGGCACCTTATTTTTAGATGAAGTCACTGAAATGCCCATTGGCATGCAGCCTAATTTATTGCGCGTATTAGAAACAAAAAAAGTAACAAGGGTAGGTGGCAACCGAGAAATTCCAACTAACTGCCGCGTTATTTCTGCGACCAACCGTTCTTTAATCGATTTAGCTCAAAATAATATTTTACGTGAAGATATTTACTTTAGGCTTGCCGTATTTCCTATTGATATACCGCCATTACGTGAACGAAAAGACGATATTCCATTATTGGCAAAAGTCTTTTTAGAGCAGTTAAATGACGAAAATGGCACTGCTTTTAGCTGGACGAACGAACAACTTAAAGAGCTACAAACGTACGACTGGCCAGGTAATGTACGCGAACTTCGTCACGCTATTCACCGCGCTTTTATTATGAGCGATCCACAAACAAGCGATGTGGCACTGCCAAATAACCTAGAGTCACCTTTTTCACGAGTAAATAATCAAGCTCAGGAAAATCAGGTTTCTGCAGGGCAAACCATTGAAGAAGTTGAAAAAGAGCTTATTCATGCAACACTCGATAAAGTACAAGGTAATAAAACATTGGCTGCACAAATGTTAGGTATAAGTACTAAAACGCTTTATAACCGCCTTAACGCATATGGTGGCATTGGCGAATATAAATAAAATAACATGAGGATAGTATGGCATTAACTAAACAAATAAAGCCTTTAAACGAACTAGTACATGATGCGCGAGCACCGTTAAATCGTATTTCAATGAATGCTGAACTTATCAAGCTAGTACTTGAAAACGATATGCCCGTCGAAAAAGCACTCGAGGCACTCGATAAAATAATTGTTAATTGCCAAGCATGTAGTGACAGTTTACAGCTTATTTCAAACTCAAAATAATAAAAACCAGGACGATAAATGATTAAACGCAAACAGCAAGGCAAAGCAAATGTTATATGGGCGTTATTTATCTCCATAATACTATGCATTATTGTAGGTAATGCATTTTTAGCGATTAATACCATACAAGGCTTAACGCGTACTCAGCAAAGTTTAGATAACACTAATATGCTAAGTACAGCCATTGAGCAAATGCATCTCTCTGTAGTGCAGGCTGAATCAGGGCAGCGCGGGTATTTATTAACGCAGGACGATGATTACTTAGCTCCATATTACGATGCGGTTGCACAAATTGAATCGCAAACCGATTATGTTCGCTCTTTAAACTCTGAAATTGAGGGGCAAGCTGAGCGTATTGCAACGTTAATTTTATTAGTTGATAGTAAAATTGCTGAGCTTAAAAGCACAGTTCAATTAGCATTAAATGACAAAGAAGAACGTGCAATGCTCATACTCAACTCTCATAAAGGGCGTGACCTATACCGAGAGATTCGTGTACTTGTTAATGATATTCAAGATCGAGAGCTGTTATTTAAAGTCAGTCACTTTTCTAAATTAGCGCAAATAAAAAACGAGGCAAAAATCACTTTTGCAATTACAGCCATCACGAGTGCTTTACTTATTGGTGGTATGTTTTTACTTGCGCGGCTTAACTTAAAAAATGCGGCGGTATATCGAGCTGAGCTCGAAATGCAAAACGAAACCTTAGCCAGTAAAGTGACCGAACGTACCCAAGAACTTACGTTATATTCTGATGAGTTAAGTCGCAGTAACCGTGAGTTAGAAGAGTTTGCTTTTGTTGCCAGTCATGACTTGCAAGAGCCGCTGAGAAAAATTCAAGCATTTAGCGATCGTCTTGAAAGCATGTTTAAAGACGAGTTAGGTGAAAAAGGAACTGACTACATTGCTCGAATGAAAAATGCTGCGCAGCGCATGTCTAATTTAATTAATGATTTATTAGAGTTCTCTCGAGTAACAACTCGAGGTAAAGATTTTACCGACACCAATCTAAATAGCATACTTAATGATGTTTTAAGCGATTTAGAAATAGCCATTAACGAGTCTAATGCGCAAGTGATAACGGTTGATATGCCAATCATTCAGGCTGATCCGAGTCAAATGCATCAGCTGTTTTTAAACTTAATTTCAAATGCTGTTAAGTTTAGAGCGCCTAACGTAAACCCTGTTATTGATATTAGCTTTGAACGAATTAGCGAGTTTAGTGAAGACCATAATAGTAAAGTAAGTTGGCATGTTATTACTGTAAAAGATAATGGTATCGGCTTTTCAGCTGAGTATGCAGATAAAATATTTGTGCCATTTCAGCGTTTACATGGGCGTTCTCAATATAAAGGAACCGGCGTTGGATTATCTGTATGTCGCAGAATTGTAGAGCGACATGGAGGAACTATTACAGCAATAAGCACCCCTAACGAAGGCGCAACCTTCATTATTAAACTACCTGTGGATGCAGAGTTATTCACATTACAAGGAGAGGCATAATATGCCATTAACAAACGTAAAACCCATTACCATTTTAATGGCAGACGATGATGAAGATGATCGTTTATTAACCCAAGATGCTCTCGCTGAAAGTCGCGTTTTAAATGAATTACACTTTGTTGAAGACGGTGTAGAGCTTTTAGAGTATTTAGAGCGTACAGGCAAGTTTGAAGACAAAACCCTGTCACCAAGACCTGGCTTGATTTTACTCGACTTAAACATGCCGAGAATGGATGGACGTGAAGCACTTCAAGCGATTAAAGCCAACCCTAATTTAAAAGGTATTCCCGTTGTTATTTTAACTACTTCAAAGCAAGAAGAGGATATGGTTAAAGGTTACGATTTAGGTGCGGCGTCATATATTACCAAGCCAGTAACTTTTGATGGTTTAGTTGAGTTGATGAAAACGTTAGGTAAATACTGGGTTGAATTTGTAGAGCTACCAAGCACGTTTAACGATTAAGCATATAATTAAAATAGGAGACGCTATGTTAGCAAAGGCAACGAAACTGCTATTGGTTGAAGATGATGAAGATGATTATATTCTTACTCGTGACTATTTAGAGCAGCTCAGTTCCCATGTGTTTAACATAGAGTGGATAAGCTCTCCTGAGCAGGCAATACATGTACTAAGTAAAAATGAGCATGATATTTGCCTGCTTGACTATCGCTTAGGTACCTCAGATGGCTTAAGTGTTTTAAAGCAAGCGATTAAGAATGGCTTTTGTGGGCCTATTATCATGTTAACGGGGCAATCTAACGATGCGCTAGATTCGGCTGCGCTTGATGCTGGTGCGGTTGATTACTTAGTTAAAAGTGAAATGAGTGGTAGCCGGTTTGCCCGTTCTATTCGTTATGCTTTAGCGCGCCGCGATGTAGAAGATGAGCGAGTTGAACGTTTAAAAGCGGAGGCTGAAAACCGTTCAAAAGACCGCTTTTTAGCGCATTTAAGCCACGAACTACGAACTCCCTTGTCGTCTATTTTAGGCTATACCGAACTACTTATGCTCAGTGATTTTAGCAAGCAAGCTGAAAATGAGTTGGGTGTTATTTATCGTAATGGCAAGCACTTATTGAGCTTACTGAATGATGTTTTAGATTTATCTAAAATTGCAGTCGATAAGCTTGAGCTAAGCTTGGGGGATGTTAATCTTGATAGCCTAATGGCCGACGTGTTTACGCTAATGCGTGTATCAGCCCTAGATAAAGGTTTATCATTAAAATTTGAATCACTGGAGCCTTTGCCATTAGTTATTCGTGTAGATGCTACTCGGGTTCGACAAATTCTCATTAACCTGATCAATAATGCGATAAAATTTACCGAGCAAGGCGAAATTATCGTTAACGCATGGACAGAGATGGTGGCTGATCGTGAAATGCTCTTTTTTAGCATTAAAGATTCAGGCTTGGGTATTGCTCCAGAAAAACAAGCACTCATCTTTAAGCCTTTTGAGCAAATTGCAGATGTAGAGTCGCGCTCAGTAGGTGGTGCGGGCTTGGGATTAGCTATTTGTTCTGAGCTACTTAGTCGTATGCAGGGTACTATTTCATTAGATTCTTATGTAGGTGAGGGCTCAACGTTTACCATTTCCTTATACCCTGGTGATATCAGACAGGTAGAGCGCAATTTATTAAAACTTGATTTAACCCCCAACATGCAGCAAAAAGTAGCGCCATGCGAAGTAAGTGGTAAAGTGTTGGTGGTGGATGACTTACGCGATTTACGCGTGTTGGTTGGCCATTTAATTGGCTCAGCGGGTGCTGATGTAGATTATGCTGATAATGGCAAACAAGCGCTTGATAAGGTTAAAAAGCAACTCGCAGAGGGGCGCGCCGCTTACGATATTATATTTTTAGATATTCATATGCCGGTGATGGGTGGAAAAGAAGCTGCCATTGAACTTAGAAAGTTAGGGTTTAAAGGGGCGATTATTGCTTTAACCGCGGCCACCATGAAAGGTATTCATAACGAACTAACCGCGCTAGGGTTTGATGATATGATTGCTAAACCTGTGGATTCCAACTTACTTTACCAATGCTTAGAGTCAGCGCTGGAGAAAAAAACACAGCGTGTTTCATCGATACAACCAACGCCAAAACATAATACTAGCATAAAGCGTTTTTTATTAGTGGAAGACGATGCTGATGCCGCACAAATAACTCAGCTTTTATTAGAAAGCTTGGATGTAGAAACCACTATTGCAACTAGTATAGAGGCGTGTTGTACAGCGCTTAAACAAGACAGTAATTACGACAAAGTATTACTCGATATGCATTTACCCGATGGTTCAGGTTTAGAGCTTGCTGGGTTTATTAAAGAACACTATCCCGATATTCAACGAGTTATTATTAGTGGAATGGAGCCTGATGCCGTACACATTAGGCAGCTAGAAATAGAGCAAGTTTTGCTTAAACCAATAAACTTGGCGCTATTAAGTAAACTTGTTTAACGCCACTATTTGCCAATTTATATAATAATTAGCTAGGTAATATTAACGACCGATTGGCGTATGACTAATTCGGGCTGAAATAAAGTTTGAATAGGCTGTACGCTTTTTGATACACATGGCTCAGTACCCACTGTGCAACTACTTTACCCATTTCATATTTATAGTGCTTAAAGGGGGGTATACGTGGCGGGTAAAGAACATGTTATCGTAGCCTATTATTGAAAGTTGTGCGGGTAGTTCACCCGTGAGCAAGTGATTCATGACATTGCCGAAGAAGACAAGGTGTGTAACTGCTGTGGTAATGAGTTGCATAAAATGGGTGAAAACGTCAGCGAAAAGCTCGGCTTCGTCCCCGCAAAGATAAAAGTCATTGAGCATATTCGCCCAAAGTACGCGTGTCGTGAATGTGATAAGTCAGGGTCGAATAACAGTATTAAACAAGCCAAGATGCCAAACATGGCCATCAACAAAGGCATGGCCACGTCCAGTTTGTTAAGTCAAATCATCACCAGCCAATATCAATATGCACTGCCACTGCATCCACTACCTTGTTTGAACCGCTGATACAACGACTGAAACACGCGTTACTTAAACAGCCTGCGATACATGCCAATGAAACGACGGTCAATGTGCTCAACGCCGACAAAGTAAAAAGTTACATGTGGCTATATTGTACCGGCACGGATTCGCCATTGGCTATAAATAAACACAACCCAATACCAAACATTGTGCTTTACGACTATCAAACCAGTTGGGCAGCTTCCTGTGTGGTTAATTATCTGGATGGCTATTCGGGCTATTTACAGGATGATGGTTATCAAGCGTATGCACAAACGCAATCAACACTCGTTGGTTGCTAGGCCCATGCACGTCGTAAATTTATAGAAGCAAAACACGTGCAGGGTAAAAACAAGACAGGCAAAGCCGACGTAGTCTTGAGTCTCATTCAAAAACTGTACGGCATTGAATCAAAACTCAACGATAAAACACCAGCACAAAAGCATGAAATAAGGCAAGAGCAAGCGAAACCTATTATCGATAAACTGCATAAATGGCTAGAGCAAAATCAGCCACGTTTAGTCGGGAAAACCAAGTTAGCAGAGGCAGCAACCTATCTCGCTAATCAATGGCATAAGCTTATAGTTTACCTTGAAAATGGTCAGCTTAATATCGACAATAACCGCGCCGAGCAAGCTATCAAACAATTTGTTATTGGCCGTAAGAACTGGATGTTTAGCCAAACCTCACGCGGCGCAATAGCAAGCGTTCACCTATACAGCATCATCGAAACTGCAAGATCCAACGGCTTAACGCCATTTGATTACATCATGCATTGCCTCGATGAGCTTTGTCAGCCTGAGCCAGACATAGAACAATTATTGCCTTGGAATGTCAATATCTAGGTGATGATCACCGGACGTTTACCATACGCAGAAGTTAATGGTGATGTTGATAACCTCGAATACCAGCGCGGCAATAAAAGCGACTTAGCGCTACTGCGTAAGTTTAAAGATGCGGGAACCCCTGTTATTTCATTATTTATAAGCGGTCGCCCTATGTGGGTTAATGCTGAGCTTAACGCCAGTGATGCGTTCGTTGCTATTTGGCTTCTAGGTAGTGAAGGCGATGCAATTAGTGATGTCTTGTTTAAAAATGCAGACGGTTCAATTAATCATGACTTTAAAAGCAAGCTATCGTTTTCCTGGCCTAATAATCCAATCGATAATGAAAACCGTAACGACGGAGGTTACAGTCCATTACTTCCTTATGGTTTTGGTTTAACTTACAACGATAGTAATGTCTTAAAAGATGACCTGGTGGAGCAAACTCAACAGACTGAAAAACTGGATGATTTAGTATTGTTTGAGCGTGCAATTAAAGCACCGTGGTCACTGGTTTTAAAAAGTGGTGAGCAACAAAAAACGGTGGCGAGCAGTCGCGAGTCATTAGGTGCGGTGAGCATCCAAACATTTGATAAAGAGGTGCAAGAAGATGCGCGCGCTATTCGTTTTAATGGCCAAGCAATGGCTGGGGTTAATTTAGCCGCGGCATTCCCATCTGACTTACGCTCATACGTTGAGAGTAATGGCCAACTGCAAATGCAAATTAAAGTAGATAAAGCCGCGGCTAGTCCGTTATGGGTTGGTATGGGGTGTGGTGAGAGTTGTCAGTTTAAGTTTGATATTACTGATAACCTTGAGCAATCAGGTCAATGGCAAACATTAAACATCAACTTAAGTTGTTTTGCAGAGCAAGGTGTTGATTTAGCACAAGTGTTCACCCCTTGGCAGTTAAGCACGCAAGGTGATTGGCATGTATCTATTGCTAAGCTGGCTATTACAGCAAATGCTGCCGAGCAAAGTAGTGTTACTTGTAAGTAGTCAATAACCTATTAATAATCTATCAATAAGCAGGTGCTAAATGTACCTGCTTATTGCTTTAAAACCGCGTATACAAAAACCTACTAAATTATACACGTCTACTTTTTATTTCAGTCTGTATCATTGATTATATTTAGCTCAGTAGTAGTCATAAAAGCGTGATAAAACTGTATTCGCTTTTGCGTTAATAATTTGAGAGTATGCCAAAATATTAAACGCGTTGTGTAATTAACAGGTGATAGAATGAATCAAATAAAGCTGGCTTCGCAGAGCATACAACCTTCAAAAATAGTCTGTGTGGGGCGTAATTACAGTGCGCATATTGCTGAATTAAACAACGAACACCCAGAGCAAATGGTGGTTTTTAATAAGCCTAATAGCGCGATCACTGATACCTTACTCGCTACTCATCTTGGCGATACATTGCACTACGAAACAGAGTTATGCTTTGCGGTTAAAAATAAACAACTTGTGGGCGTGGGCATTGGACTTGATTTGACTAAACGCGCTTTGCAAAGCAGCTTAAAAGAAAAAGGCCTGCCGTGGGAGCGTGCTAAAGCATTTGACGGTTCAGTTTTATTTAGTGAGTTTATTGAATTAACGCCAGAGATGACATCGTTTATATTTGAATTACATATTGATGGCAAGCCGGTTCAACATGGTGATAGCCAACTTATGTTGCACCAACCTGCACAAATATTGGCTGAGGTTAGTCAGTTTATGAGCCTCGAAGAAGGCGACATTATTATGACTGGCACGCCTGCTGGCGTAGGGGTGGTTAGTACTGGACGAGAGTTTAACGTTGCTCTTTATTCTGGTCAGCAGTGTTTATTGGAGCATCATTGGTCTGTGAGTCAAAGTTAATTATGTGTTGATAATATTGTTTATCAAAATTATCGATATGTTCACTTAGCCAGTGTCGCTGGCTTAGTTGATGAGCAGCCGATTCTAGTATGGTACTTTCTAATGCCGCATTAATTTTCTTAATTGCCTGATTAGCAAAATCATTAGGCGCATTAGTCGCACAGCCTACAGCTCCTTTGATTAATGAGCGTGTATTTTGAGCTATGGGTATACTAACGATTTTTATAGGGTGTTGTTGCTGGTTAAAGTAACTGGCCATAAAAGGGTAATCGAGCGAGTAGTCTAAAAAGCCATGCCTCAACCTATCGATCACAACACCACTCTCATTATCACTACTTAAGCTTAAGGACACGTTATGATGGCTCAAAGAGTTTTCAATAATCATATTTATGTGTGGTGAAAAACGTCGTGCTGCGGCTTGTCCATAGGTAAAGCGTTCATCGCTAAGTAAACTAATTAAATTTATAGGATTACCATGTGCTTTAGTAAGTGTTTCTGCTTTTTGGTTAGTTGTAATAATACTAAACTCAGGGTAGATAGAGGTAGGACGTGAGTATGTATAGACTTCGTTGGTGCTCTTTTTATGGATTACGCATGGAAAGCAGACATTTTTGCCTTCTTTGATATATTTATTAATTCGTTTTTGTGGAACAAATAATCGAGTATGTTTTACATCCTTTATACTACTGATTAGTTGCTTAGTTAAATTGTCACACAAGCCCATTTTAGTATTCTCTGAGTTTAAGTGAAAAGGCGGTGTGTTGCTTTGTAGCCATAAAATTTCAGTGAGCTGATTTTTAGATTGGCTAATACTGTTACTCGAGAATATTAAAAATAGCAGGCAGAAATAACGAGCTGTATCCATAAAAAGCTGATAATTCTTTATTAAATGACTGTATTTAATTATACCTTGGCGTTTAAAAAATAAACATAAAAAATAGCAAAGAATCAACATTATTGAATAACATTTACCCTTTGCTTGATTTCATTAGTAAGGCATTGGATTATTTCTAAATATGATATCAATCGCTGATAACACGTCATCGCTCAGTGTTAGGTCAAACGCATCAATGTCTTCCTTTAATTGCGCCATAGTAGTGGCACCAATAATAGATGATGTCACTCCATCAACTTGATTACACCAAGCCAGCGCTAATTGAGCTGGGGTGATAGCGTGTGCATGGGCAAGTTCAACATACTCTTTGGTCGCCTTTTGTGATTGTGGCGTATCACGAAAAATACCGTTACGCTGCATAAATGTCCAGCGAGAGCCTTCAGGGCGCGATCCATTTAGGTATTTACCGGTTAATAGCCCTGCGGCCAATGGTGACCAAGGTAAATAAGCAATATCTTCATGTACACATTGTTCTATTAAATAAGGCCAATCTTTGGCATGTACTAGGCTAAACTCGTTTTGGATAGACACCATTTTTGGCAAGTTATGCTCTTTTGATAAATTTAAAAATTGGCTAATTCCCCAAGGCGTATCATCAGAAAGCCCACAATGTTTAATTTTTCCTGCTTTAACACACGCATCTAACCCCTCTAAAATATCAAGCATATCAGCGGTGTGTTGTTTTGCATCTACCTCGGTAAATTTAAGCATACCAGGCCATTGCCTAGCAAAGTGAGGGGTACGGCGATTTGGCCAGTGTAGCTGGTATAAATCAATATAGTCGGTTTGTAGGCGTTTTAGAGAATGATCAACCGCATCAATAACAGCTTGGCGGGTAATATTGCCGCCATCACGGATCCATGAAAGCCCATTACCGGCAATTTTAGTTGCAATAACAATGTCTTTTCGTTTTTGTGAATTACGTGCTATCCAATTGCCTATAATTTCTTCTGTTTTACCGTAGGTATCGGGAGAGGGAGGAACAGCATACATTTCTGCTGTGTCAATAAAGTTCACACCCTGCTCAAGCGCATAGGCTATCTGTTGGTCGGCATCATATTGGGTGTTTTGTACTCCCCAGGTCATGCTACCTAAACACACTCTTGAAACGCTAACCCCACTGCTGCCTAATTGACTATATTGCATTGCTAATCCTAATTATTCGGTTTGAGAGTTTGCTTTTAAAGCCGATAACAATGGCTCAGTGATCGTGGCTTTTTGGCCTGTTTTAAAGTCAAACATCACCACTTTTGACATGCCGGTGGTTGTTATCGCGTTTTGCGCATGACTAAACACACTGTAGTTCATTACAAAGCGGTCAGATTTAATATCACTAATGGTAATACCTACGCTTAATGTGTCGGGAAAGGTAACGGGACGCTTATAACGAATATTATTTTCACTGATCACAGGGCCTGTGGCTTTAGCATTGATAGTATCAAATAAATTTAATTTATTTAAAAAGTCGATTCTGGCTATTTCAAAATAACGAAGATAAACACAGTTATTAACATGCTGTAGGGCATCCATATCGCCCCATGCCACAGTGATATCGGTATGAATAGGGTGTTGTTGTTTAAACGTTTCCATGTATTTATTGCTCTTAGTTTTAAAGCATTTAGATTAGCAATATGGTCGGATGAGCTCAAGGGAATTATAACTAGGGGAGGAGCTACTCTGTATTGCCCTCATGGATGTAAATAAGGGACGTAAGCAGGACATGGAAGCTTTGCGCCTTTTTTATTTAAACCATTAGGCTATAAACCTTGCGCCGTGAGTAAACTGCCTCAGATTGAACAAACCTTAACCTTAAAAGAACAACAGTGCTAAATAAAAACCCTTGAGTAAAAATTGTACCTCTTTAAATTCATGGCTATAGTAACTATTAACACACAAGGAGATAACTATGCAGGATATAATTAATTGGTTATTGGCATGCACCGTTTTTATAGCGTCGTTTACTTGTTACGCTATGGGTAATGAGGCTGGGGCAATTGTTTTGATTTTATTAGGCTTTTCTTTAGAAATTTTATTTTGGATGTATTGTTTTAATAAGCCAAAGAAAAGTAAACGCTCTTTTTAAGCAATAACATGCTTGCTAATTAAAAGTGATTCCACAATAATGGCTGTATAAATAAACAGTTGTTATTGTGTGATGAAAAAGTTTATTCATATAGATATGGACTGCTTTTATGCGGCCGTAGAAATGCGCGACAATCCTAAGCTTGCCAGCGTACCACTGGCAATTGGCGGAAATAGTCGCCGTGGAGTGCTCTCTACCGCTAACTATATTGCCAGAGAGTATGGGGTGCGCTCTGCTATGTCTAACTATCATGCCAAACAGCTTTGCCCTGACTTAGTTATTGTGCCTGGCAGAATGGCTGTTTATAAACAAGTATCAACACAGATCCGCGCCATTTTTAACCGCTATACTGACCTAGTAGAACCTCTTTCGCTTGATGAAGCATATTTAGATGTGAGCCACAGTACTGCTTTTAAGGGCAGTGCAACGTTAATTGCAGAGCAAATTCGTACCGATATTTTTAATACCACAGGACTGACTGCATCTGCAGGTATTGCCCCAATAAAGTTTATTGCCAAAATAGCCAGTGATGAAAATAAGCCTAATGGGCAATTTGTGGTATTGCCTGAGCAGGTTGACTCGTTTTTAGCCCAATTGCCATTAGGTAAAATTCCAGGAGTGGGTAAAGTAACTCTAGAAAAGCTTAATTTAAAAGGGTTATACACGGGGCAAGATGTGCGCGAAAAAGGGGCTAATTGGATGCAACAGCATGTGGGTAATTTTGGTGTGTCGTTATATCAAAAGTGCATGGGTGAACATATAGGGCGAGTTTCAACTGAGCGGGTACGTAAGTCATTGAGTGTGGAACATACTTATGAATACAACAAAAACAGCCTAGATGAATGCCTTGAACAATTACCGCAACTGTTAGATGAACTCGTGGTTCGATTAAATAAACAGCAACTACAACATAAAATTAATAAATTAAGTGTTAAAGTTAAATTTGCTAATTTTGTAGTGACCTCAGCAGATCAAGCTGCGCATCAATTAAACACGGCTATT
The DNA here is from genome assembly GCF_023161935.1 of Pseudoalteromonas sp. 2CM28B. Classification (NCBI taxonomy): domain Bacteria; kingdom Pseudomonadati; phylum Pseudomonadota; class Gammaproteobacteria; order Alteromonadales; family Pseudoalteromonadaceae; genus Pseudoalteromonas; species Pseudoalteromonas sp. 2CM28B. Next base: position 40,127 of record NZ_JALNTH010000020.1, on the reverse strand, counting down.
TTTAAAGAGTTACTCGCCAAAGCCTATCAACGTGGATTACAACAACCGGTGCGCTTATTAGGAATTGGCGTGGGTATTAAAAACCAACCAGAGCATAATTTACAGCTTAGTATTTTAGATGTGTAAAACGCGTAACTCCAAGTTGCCAGTAAGTAAGCAGGTTATCGCAGTACACTGGTTATAAATTGCTAAATAAATAATAATAGGGACTACGTTTTCTAACAGGATCCTTTTTTATGGCATATCCAAAAGCAGTACTGGCAAAGCCGGTAAGTGCAAGCCTAGATTGTACATCGCATGATGCACTTATTATTATCAGCAACGACTTTTCTCATTTACCAAATACGCCACTGCGTGATGCAATTTTAGACCAAGCCCAAGTAGACTCTCGCATCGGCAACCAAGTCACCTTGTTAGTGATTGCCGGTAAACGTGTCGTGTTAGCGCCAACAGGCCCTTTAAATAGAGATTATGATGACGTTCGTCGTTATTTTGATGCAGCCAAATTAGCCATTAATGAGGCAAAAGCATCAGGTAGTGTTAACCCTGCTATTTATTTACCCGCTTTAAATACAGATGGCCGTTATCAACACGCTCTTGAAGTGGCTTACTTAGGCGCATGCCAAGCATTATGGCAACCCCTAGAAGCGCGTGAATTTCATGGTCAAGGTATTGAGCCTATTACTCAAATAGGCTTAATTGATGCCAATGAGCAAACAATTAAAGCAGTCAATGCGTTAGCTGCCGGGCAATATGCCGCACGTGATTTATGTGGCACCGAGCCTGAGCGCATGGCCCCCCCACGTTTTGCCGATTACTGTAGTGAGTTATTTGAAAATAGTGCGGTGAGCGTTGATGTGATTGATGATTTAGCTGCCATTGATAAGCATTACCCCATGCTAAGTACCGTTGCTCGTGCGTCGTATGCGGTAGAGCGCCATCATCCACGCGTTGTTAAACTTGAATACGTGCCTGAGGGTGAAGTAACCCGAACACTGATGTTTGTTGGTAAAGGTTTAGTCTATGACACGGGCGGTGCAGATTTAAAAGTCGGTGGTTTTATGGCGGGCATGAGCCGCGATAAAGGCGGTGCGGCCTCGGTTGCTGGATTTATGAAAGCAGTAGCAGATTATCAGCCTAAAGGCGTTAAAGTGATTGCCTTTTTAGCGGTTGTACGCAACTCCATTGGTTCAGATTGTTTTGTCCCTGATGAAATAATTACTAGCCGTGAAGGTGTGCGAGTACGTATTGGTAATACCGATGCCGAAGGGCGTTTAGCTATGGGTGATTTACTTAGCGAAATGAAAGATTTAGCTAAAAACGAAATAAATCCAACGTTGTTTACAGTGGCTACTTTAACAGGGCATGCTGCGCGCGCGATGGGACCATATGGCGCATATGTTGAGAATGGACCAGCGCGTAGTGCTAATATTTCACGCCAATTGGCCGATTGTGGTGATTTATGGGCTGACGGTGCTGAAGTGTCGCGTTCACGCCGTGAAGATTATGATTTTATAAAACCACGCACTTTAGCTGACGATGTGCTTTCTAGTAATAATGCGGCTTCTGCTGTCACAGCGCGCGGCCATCAATTCCCTATGGCATTTTTAGCTGTGGTAGGTGGATTAGATAAGCATGGTAATGAATCTACTTTACCACTTCCTTATGTACATATGGATATTGCTGGTAGTGGCGTTGAAGGCGGCGACTGGCAACATGGTAAACCAACTGCAGCGTCAGTTAGCAGTTTATTTGCCCGCTATTGTTTATAATTTTCTATAAATAATCCTAAAAAGCCCTGAAAATCAGGGCTTTTTAATTGGTCAAAGATATTTATTATCCGGAGTTAAGGTTAACTAAGCTTAAAGCGCGATACCACGCTTGATAACTCAACACTGCTTTGTTTGAGTTTGTCGCTAGCGCGAGTTAAATCTTTAGTGTTACCCAATGATTGCTTTGTAGACTGTGATAAATCATTAATTCTTAAATTCACCTCGTCTGCGGCTGATGTTTGCTGCTCTGTGGCGCGAGCAATTTGGCCGTTCATATCGGTGATCACCGATACCAGCCTGTCTATTTCATCAAGTGATGCATTAGCAGAAGAGGCTTGTTCAACCGTAGAAATAGAAATCTCTTGGCTAGATTTTACCGCTTCAACTGCAGCTTTAGCCCCTTCTTGCAGCTTAGCTATCATAGCTTGAATTTCATCCGTGCTTTTACCTGTCCGGCTGGCAAGTGTTCTTACTTCGTCGGCTACAACTGCAAAGCCTCTTCCATGTTCACCTGCTCTTGCAGCTTCAATAGCTGCGTTTAGCGCTAACAGATTGGTTTGTTCAGCAATGCTTCTAATAACATCAAGTACCGAGCCAATATTATTACTCTCTTGAGCAAGTTCGGCGGTCACTTTGCTGACAGTTTCTATATTACTAGAGAGGGTTTCAATGGCGGTAATGGTTTTCGACACTACATTTTTACCCGTTGATGCATTACTAGCAGCATCATTTGCGGCTTGCTCAGCAGCTTCGGCATTACGGCTAACATCATGAATTTGATGAGTCATTTGCTCCATTGCCGCGGCTACTTGGGTGCTACTGTCGTTTTGAAGCTCAATAAACGACTGGCTGGTTTTGCTAGAATCATCTACAGCATGGGCATGCTCGTTTACATCGTTTGCGCTTTTGGCAACCAGCACCAAAGACTCCCTAATTTTAGAGACAAATAAATTAAATGATCTCGACAGTTGAGATATTTCATCATTGCCATTTTCGTTAAGAGTACGAGTTAAATCCCCCTCACCTTGAGAGATATCTTTCATCATTTCTGCTGCTAAACGGGTCGGCGTTAAAATACTGTGACCAATAAAGTAGCTAAAAAGTACGACAACGACGATCATAATCATTACATTGATAACGATAATAGTACGTTGCTGCGAAAAGGCACTGTCTATAGTATCGAGGTAAACGCCCGAGCCGATGATCCATTGCCATTGATTAAAGCCTTTTACATACGCAATTTTATCTACGGGTTTGTCGCTGCCGGGTTTTGGCCACTTGTAAGGCACATAGCCTTCGCCGGATTTTTTAACAACATCAACCATTTCAACAAATAAAGGGGTGCCATCAGGGTCTTTATTATTCGTTAAATCTTTCCCTTCAAGGGCTGGTTTAATTGGGTGCATTACCATGGTTGGCTGATAATTGTTGATCCAAAAATAGTTAGTATCATCGTAACGCAATGAGCGTATTGAGGCCATCGCTTGAGATTGTGCTTGTGCACGAGTGAGTGTTTGACTTTGTTCAAGCGCTGCGTAGTGTGTAATGATGCTATAAGCAGTTTCCACCACATTTTTAGTTTTTAAATATTGCTCATTTTTAAGCGATTTATATTGATTACTTAAACTCGAAATACTCAATACAATTAAACCAAAAATTACAATCCCTACTAAAATGGCTAAACGTTGAAATATAGTAAAACGACGGAGGTTTGGCATATGCATGTTCCCGTATTAGAGCATTATTTCTCTTAAATAAGCATAGTTAAAATATAGGCTAATACGGTTTTATTTTCCTTATATTGTATTTTTAATACTCTCTTTGTTAACTAGTTTGCGTAAATACAATAAAAAGGATAGGCCGAACTTTTATTTAACGGGTGCTTATAATGAATTTAATTATTGTTTGTTGACGTTTCAATATAGCTTATCTGCATAAAAAAAGGCTGATATTTATATCAGCCTTTAGTCGAATAATTAACCCAGTTTTAGTTACTTTGTATTAAAATTACGGTTAAAGAAGTTTGTTATAGTTTGATGTAAATGAGTTTGAACTTGTTTACCGCGAAGGCTATGTTTTGAGCCCGGGTAAGTCATCATTTCAAACTGTTGATTGTTATCTTGCAGCTGTTTAAACAATTTAGTGGCATGGGTAAATAATACGTTGTCATCGGCCATACCATGGTAAATCATTAATGGGCCTTTTAAGCCTTCAGCGTATGGGAACACCGCACTGTCGATATAGCCTTGGGCATTAGTATCAGGGTGACCCAAATAGCGCTCGGTATAATGGGTGTCGTATAGAGCCCAGTCGGTAACCGGAGCACCAGATACACCCGCGCTGAAGTAATCGCCTGCTTTAAACATGGTCATTAGCGCCATATAACCACCGTAGCTGTGGCCGTATATACCTATGCGAGCAGGGTCTACGTAATCAAGAGTACGTAAAAACTCAACGCCTTTGATTTGATCCGCCACCTCTACAACGCCTAAGTGCTTATAAATCGCATCTTCAAACTTCTTACCGCGATTGTAAGAGCCTCGGTTATCAAGTTGAAAAATTACATAACCTTGTTGCGCCATGTATTGAAAATATAAATTTTTACTGCGCCAGCTATTAGTTACTCGCTGAGCATGAGGACCACCGTAAACGTTGACAATAACCGGATGCTTTTTACCCTTTGCCATATTTGCTGGTTTAAATAAACGATAATGCATAATTTGGCCGTCTTCAGCGGTAATTGTTCCGTATTCGGGCTGGGCTAAATCAGTTAGATACGGGGTAAGTGGGTGAGAGTCATCAAGCTTATTCTCTTCAAGCCACGTAATAAACTCACCATTAATTTTGCGCAGTGCAGCTGAATTTGGCTTATTAACCGATGAGCTATTATCAATGAAAGTTTTATTATCTTTCGCTAGAACGACATTATGGTATTGGCCTTTTTCAGTAATGCGCTTCATAGCCCCTTTTTTAAATAAAGGCGCACTGTATAAATGGCTCTCTAGCGGGGTATCTTTACGTGCAGCAAAGTAAACAACGCCATTTTTTTCATCTATCCCTTTTAGGCTATCTACGACCCAATCACCTGCGGTAATCTGGCGGATAAGTTGGCCGTTATTACGATATAAATAAAGGTGCTTAAATCCATCGCGCTCTGAGGCCCATACAAAATGCTTTTTATCTTTTAAAAATTCAAGGTCAAAATGCAAGTTGATCCAGGTATCACTTTTTTCAGTTAAAGCAACGGTTTGCTGTTTTGTTTTAGTGTTGTAAAAACGTAATTCTAAGCTATGTTGCGAGCGGTTTTGCCATTGATAAGAGAGCGTATTGCTGTCGTTTAGCCACTTAGCGCGGGCAATATAAATATCTTTATCGTCGCCTAAGTCAATCCAGTCAACTGCTTGATCATTAAGCTTTACCACCCCAAGTTGAATGTCAACATTATTGGTGCCAGTAAATGGATAACGCTGGTTAAATAGTTTTACTTCATCAGCATAAATTTCGTTACGAATCGCTTCTTGAACAGGGCTTTCATCAACGCGAGTAAAGGCGATTTTAGATTCATCATTTGCCCACCAATAACCGGTCATACGGCTCATTTCTTCTTGCGCCACAAATTCGGCCATGCCGTTTTTAATTACGCCACCGCCATCTTTACTTAACTGAATTTCTTTACCTGAAGCCAGCTCTAGTGCATATAGGTTTTGCTCTCGGATAAAGGATACGAAATTTCCTTTTGGAGAGAAACGCGCATCGGTTTCAAATGCGTCTGTGTTAGTCAGCTTTTTACTATTTTTAGCATCTAAGTCATAGTAATAAAGATCGCCATTAAGAGGGAATAACAGTGCTTTCCCATCTTTTGACCATTTATATTCAAGGATACCTTTTCCAAAAATACGTTGGCGTTCGCGGCGTGCTTTTTCTTCATCGGAGAGATTTTCTGGGCCTGAAAATAACTGCGCCGAATCAACTAACAACCGGTTGGTATTATCTTTTAAATTATATTCCCATAAATCGTAGCGGTTATAGTCATCGGTTTTACCTTGTAAGTAGGTAACCCGGCTACCATCAGGCGAAAACTTAAGTTGTACCGGAGATTTGCCTGCTAAGCTCGGATCATCAAATATACGCTCAAGCGTTAGCGGCTCAGCTTCTGCGCTTAATGCGCCCGCGAGTAGGGGAATTGCCAGTGAGAGATGTTTTAGTTTTTTTAACACAGGATTGCCTTTACTTACATAAAATTATCTCGATGGTAAAGCACAAGCGTGTGCAACTGCAACTAAATGCTATAAAGTATGCGGTAAAATAATCTAAGGACTTTAACATGAGCAAAACATCATTTACCTTAGCACCTGAACTGAAAAGAGATTGTATTGAACTGGCTGATTGGCCACTTTGTAAGGTGTTGCTATTAAACGACAGCCAATATCCTTGGTTTGTATTGGTCCCCAGAATAGCGGGCTTAAAAGAGATTATTGATTTAACCGAGCAGCAACAAATTACTTATTTACACGAGTCAGCGAAACTCAGTCATTTGTTAATGGAGGTGTTTAATCCTGATAAGTTAAATGTAGCCGCATTGGGTAATATGGTGCCGCAATTACACATTCATCATATAGCGCGCTTCAAAACAGATATTGCATGGCCTGCGCCGGTATGGGGCAAGTTTCCGAGTGTGCCTTATACTCATGAGCAGATAGAGCAATTAAAAGCGCATTTTTAAAAATCAAAATGAGTTACTTTGAGGGGGTAGTATGAAATTAATCAAACAACTTTGTACGAGTGTATTTATTGCTGCAGTTGCAGTATCAACAGTGATAGCCAGTGAGCAACCTGTAGTTATAGATGTGGTAAATAACGCTAATATTAAAAACTTTGCAGCACATAACAACTTGGTTTTTTCAGCAGCCCAGCCCAGTGATGCACAGTTTAAGCAATTGTCGCAAGCTAATGTTAAGCATGTTATTAATTTACGTGCAGCAGATGAGCAAGACTGGGATGAAGGGGCATTAGTCAATTCTTTAGGAATGAGCTATCACGCAATTGAGATTGCAGGTGCACAAGATGTAAACATCGACAATGCAAAACGATTAGCTAGCCTTTTAGAAGAACTTAAAGGTGAGTCAGTGGTTGTTCATTGTGCGAGCAGTAATCGTGTTGGTGCGCTAATGGCTATTTCAGCCCATCAACAAGGTGCTGATATAGAGTCTGCGATTGAAACCGGTAAGCAGTGGGGAATGGCAAGCCTTGAGCCGGTTGTTCGTAAAGTGATGAGTGATAAATAATTCAAATAATAAAAAAAGCGTTACAGTGTAACGCTTTTTTTATGTAGTTGGTTTTTATTAATTAAGGCCAAGTACCTCTTTACCTTGTTTGAAGGTTACATCTACAGGGATGTTCGCTTTGCTTAACTTTTCTAAATCTTTAGCTAGTTCCGCTTTAATATCGCCATGAGTTGCAATCAGTTGATCAACTTTTTCGTAATCACCGTCACCTTGTAGGGTTAAAATAAGGCGCGATAATTTAGCCATAGCGTCGCCCATTTTATCCATGTTGATGCTATACAAGCCGTCTTCATTTTTAGAGAAGGCACCTTCTTGAGCAAAAAAGTTAAAGCGGATCATATTTGCTTTACCATGTGCACTTGAAGCACCAAAGCGCACTGAGCGGAAAATACCCGCCATAAAAGTGGTGTAGTAATCTTCTAATGTACCTTCGGTGATTTCACCTTTTTTAAGTAACTGTTCAACCATGTATAAACCAAGAATATCGGCTTTACCTTCTTCCAAGGCGCTAGCGTGCTCTTGAAGTGATTGGCGAACAGTACCTTTATCCGTTATGGTGTTTTTAATTCCTAAACCGTGAGCTACTTCATGGAACATAGTGTTAGCAAAAAATGCATCAAAGGTAATGTGTTTACGTTGCTCTGGCACAATTAACTGCTCTGCGATAGGGACTAAAATTTTATCAAACTTCGCTCGCATTGCATTTTTAAGCTGTAAGCGACGTGTGCCTTTTTCTAGCTGCACTTGCTCATCATTGGGTAAGTTAATTGCAATGGTTTTACTGCCGGCATTTGAGTGCCCAGCATAATAAACAACATCGTAGGCATTTAAGTCAGCATCTGAGCCAGGTACTTCTTGCTTGTACTTGCTATCAACAGGTAAGCCTTTTTGCAGCTCAGGTAAAAAGGCAGCAAATTTAGCCAGGCGCTCGCTCCATTTTAAATCTTTAATTAGTACATACGATTCATAGGCAGCACGGTAACCAAATAATTGGTCTTCGTAGTTTTCAATTGGGCCAATAACAACATCGATAGGATTATTTTTCATATCCATCCAAGCAAAGTCAGAGGCTTGGAAGTCATCGCTTTGTATTGCGTCAGCTCGTAAGTTTAGGTAGTTGGCAAATTCTTTGTCGTCAGCTAATTTGCTAGCGTCTCTAAGTAACTCAGCTGCTTGGGCAAGTTCTACGGCATATTCTTCTGAATAAGGCGTGCTGTATAAATTACCTAGTTCATCGCGTTTAATAAGTGAGTAAAGCCCTGTTTTATCTTTTACATCAGCGTTATTAAGCTCTTCTTTGGTAATGTCGGCCGGATAAAAACCTGCCCCAAGCGGCTTTTCTTTATAGCCAGATAAAAATACTTCATCGCCATTTAAGCGATCCCATGGGCCGTAGTTTATATCTGCAAACTGACGTACTTTTTCATCATCTAATTGTGCTAAAAAGCTTTGTTTATCTTCACCAAATGCTTGTTTCCAAAATAAATCGTCCATAATTTTTGAAGCATCAATAAGCTTGGCAACCATGGCTTTTTGGTTATCAGATAAGTGTGACAAATCGCTTTGTAAGCTAAAGTCTGTGTATATGTCTAAGCGTTGACGGTCAATATTAACGAGTGTTGGCCCTGAAGGCGCTTGAGAAGCCGTTGGCGCTGAGCTTTGCGGCGTATTGTTTGAAGACGGTGCTTGCTCAGAGCAGGCACTAAGAAAAACGATGCCAGAGAGCAGTATTGCTTGGCTAATTTTATTTAAGATCATTATATTGCCTTTAAAAAGTCTATTTTATAACTTGTATACTATAAGTTAAGGTACTGAATAAGTATTAGTGTGCCTTAGCATGTTTGCATTAAAGCAAAACATACTAGCAAATAGCAAGTATTAGGCGTTAGAGTGCACTCATGAGGGGGCGCTGGTAAATAATCAATAATTATCTACAATTCTTTTTATTTTAGGTATATGTTTAATACTACTAAGCTTTGAAATAATTAATAATATAAGACTTGCTGTAAAGTGTAGGTCATTAAGCAAAGGGATATTTTATGTCTACAGAAAATGCCTTACTCACTATTTTAGTTGACAGAATTAACAACGACACACTGGTGTTGCCTACGTTACCTGAGGTAGTGATTAAGGTTCGCCAAGCCGCAGATAACCCCGATGTTAATTTGATGCAAATGTCAGATGTGATAGCACATGATCCTGCATTGTCAGCGCGGATGATCAAAGTCGCAAATAGTGCAATTATGGGCCGAGCTGTAAAGGTGTCTAACTTGCACCAAGCTGTTACACGCATTGGGCTTAGGCAAATAAAAAATATTGCTACAGCCATTGCAATGGAGCAGTTATTTGTATCTAACAACGAGTTAATAAAAGGTTACATGGGAAAGGCGTGGCATAAAACGCTACATGTGGCCTCGCACTCTATTTCATTAATGGAGTTTTACTTAAAAAGAAATACTCACACTTCGCTTAACCGTGATGCCATTACACTAGCTTCATTGGTTTATAATATTGGGGTGTTACCGATTTTAACTGAGGCTGAGCGACACCCAGAAGTGTTTGCCAATCCGAGTTTTTTGGCGCATGCAATTCAACGTTTAAGCGGTAAAATTGGTGGCTCAATAATGAAAGCATGGGAATTCCCTGATGTGTTTGTAGAGGTTGCACAGCACTGGGCAGATGTGAATCATCGTACTGCTGAAGTGAGTTATATCGACTTTATTCGCATTGGTGCAATCCTTGAGGGAACCCTACAAGTATCAGATAAATCTGCGGCGCTACAAACCTATATTGATAAAGGCATTTTTCCTTCATTAGAAATGTTAGAGAGTGAGGAATACTGGCATATGGTTGAAGACGTAAAAAAAATGTTTAGCTAAATTTTTGAGCAATAAAAAGCACGATTTAATCGTGCTTTTTAGTTGTAATACTATTTTATAAAGCTTTTACGCTAAATCTTCAGCATCACCTAAGCCCTGTGTAAGCTCTTCTAGCAATTGCTTAATTTCTTCAGATGCAAGAATAAAATCAGCATCTAGTTTAACCGCCATATCTTCTTTAGGAATATCGGCATTTTCTTCTTTAAGTGTTTCTGAATAGCTTAAACGTTTAATTGAGCCATCGTTTTGTAGCATAAATTTAACGCGCTCTTGCCAATTAAGGGCAAGCTTAGTAACGCGCTTACCACTTTCAAGGTGCGACTTCACTTCGTCACACGATAGGTCATGGCCTTTAAGCTTTACCTGGGCGCCACTGTCATCAGCTTCTTCAAGTTCAGCGTCTGATCCAATTGCAAAGCCCTCTGGAGTACTAAAGTTAGTAAGCCAGTCAGTTAAAAATACGTCTAAATCATAATTAGCAAACGCAGGAACAACGGGTAATGTCCCTAATGATTTACGTAATAGAGCAAGTAGTTCCTCTGCTTTATTAAAGCTTGCACTATTAACTACCACCCACCCATTTTCTTGGTCTATAAAAGCAAACTGCAAGCTCGATTTTTTAAATGCTTGTGGCAATAAGGTGTGTAAGATGTTTTCTTTTAATTCATCTTTTTCTTTTTTCTTTACTGGGCGATTTTCTTCGGCTTCAATCTGATCAACTTTTTCTGCTACCAGCTCATTTATTACCGAGGCTGGTAATACTTTTTCTTCACGCTTAGCGCACACTAAAATACTTTTTTGTGAGAAATGAGAAAGAGTTTCACCATGTTTACCAAATGCTTTTGTCCAACCAAATGTTGCCAACTCTTGGCCAGTACAAGGACGAAATAGATCTTGCTCTAATGCCTTATCAAAGTCTTCTTGTGTGTATGAAACGTCTTGTTTAAAGCGATAGCATATAAGGTTACTAAACCACATAGGGGAATGATCCATTTAAAAAATTTGTGCAATCATAGCAATAAAAGCCGCCTCTAGAAACGGCTGATTTAGCTTAATCGAGTTTAAAAAGTGGCAGGGGAGATGACATGTTTTTAGGGAACGAAATACGGTAGTGTAACCCTTGCCCAGGCTCACTACTTACTTCAATTTTACCATTGAGCGCTTGTTTTACTAGATTAAAAATAATATGGGCACCTAAGCCGCTGCCACCCTCATCACGCTTGGTGGTAAAAAATGGGTCAAATAAACGCTTTAGTTGAGCCGGTTTTAAACCTAAACCGTTATCTTGATAATTAATGATGAGGTCGTTTTCATCAGTATTCACATCTATGGTGATTTGGCCGCTGTTTATATTTTCAAAACCATGCATTAATGAGTTCATAATTAGGTTCGTAAATATTTGGCTAATGACTCCCGCAGGTAAGTTAATAATTAAATCATCTGGGCAATGTAGGCGAATGCTGTGAGATGTTTTTTTAATTTGTGGGTGCAAAGAGCGTATAACTTCGTTGATGTAGTCTTTAAAGTTAATTGTTCTTAGGGCTTCACTGGCCTGATCTACCGCAATTTGTTTAAAGCTGGTTATTAAATCTGAGGCACGTTCTAAGTTGTGAGAGAGCAGTTGAGCGCTTTGCGCTGCATCATTAATAAAGCCTTCTAACGACGCAGACGATAATGATTTATTTTTATACGCAGTTTCTATTTCGGTTAATCGCTCTTGTAGAAAAGAGGTGGCAGTAACGCCAATGCCAATAGGGGTATTAATTTCATGAGTGATCCCCGCCACTAAGCCGCCTAATACCGCCATTTTTTCTGAGCCAACCAGTTGCTCTTGCGCAAAGCTTAATTCATCGAGCGAGCTTTGTAGCTGAGTTTGTTTGCTTAACAGTTCTTGTTCGGTTTGCTTTCGTAAATCGACTTCTTCTGTTAAAACTGCTTTTTGTCGCTCTAGTTCATATTTTTGTTGTTGCAGATCGATCATTGCTTGGCTTAAATTTGATGTTTTACGCGCAACATCTTGTTCAAGTTGTAAGTTTTGTTGATCCAGTTTTTGATTGCTTTCAATTAGGTCATGCTGAGTTTGTTTTAACTCTTTTTTATACTCAACAACCTTCGAAATCAGATTGTTAAAAGAGCGTTCCATTACTTTAAGCTCGTTATTTTCATCGGTGACTATTTTAACCTGTTGACCATCAAGCTCTTCTAACTCAAGGTATTCAATTTGCTCGGTTAATTGAGTAAGAGGCTCGGTGAGTAACTTTCTAAATGCAATTAAAAATAAGATGATTAAAAAGGTTGTTTTAATCATGGCATTACCAATCAAAAAGTAGATAGAGAGCATAATGCGACTAAAAATTACATCGCGACTAGAAAATAAAGTAACATCGCCTACTTGCGTTGCTCGTCCTGAAAACTCAAAAATAAGTGGGAATGTATAGCCAAATAAACCGGCTTTGGTGTCCTCTACCATGACATCTTCTTGCACAAGTTGCTGACTGTAAAGATTGTGAATATTTAGCGCGCGGCCTAATTGAGAAATAATAGCGCCATTATCGTCACGAATAATAACCCCCTCAACCATAGGTATATCGAGTAATCCTTCGGCGGTTGTGATGGTTTGCTTTATATTTAGCTCCCAAATTGCTCTGGTTAAACTTCTACCAAAGGTCTTTTGTAATGTGCCAAGTTCATCGCGTATGTAATCTTTAGTATTGACGTACTCTGCGAAAATTTGCCCGCAGGTCACCACAAAGGTCAGTATAAAATAAACTGATAAAACCCGAGTGAGTAACTTTGTTGAAAGACTTTTTTGCGGCATGGGAGGCTTATATTTCCTTAAATTATTCAACTGTTAATGTACGCTTATAAACATTAGTTAATAAATGATTAAAAATAAACATATATTTTATAATATTGCTATTTAGCGTTGTTAAATAAGCAATCATTCTGTTTTATATGCATGGGGTTTCTGTTTGAGAACCGTTGGTTTGGATAGGCTGTTTTTTACTTGGAAATAGTTAATTTACTAATTTGTATTGTGCAATTAAGCATTTTATTGATAACTTTAATAGAAGTTACAATAAATAATCTGCTCGTTGCTAATTTGGTTATAATTTTGACTGTTGCGGATTGGGCAACCAACTAATTTTACTGTGGGTTTAGGTGTTTTGTATAAGTTTAATTAATGAGTCATTATAATGCGTTTTTCTATTTTAGTCTGTGATGATTCCACCGTTGCTCGCAAACAGGTAATACGCTGTTTAAAAGAGTGTATTGATGCCGATATTCAGCAAGCAACTAACGGTAAAGACGCTTTGGAGCAATTGCGTCAAAGGCATTTCGATCTTTTGTGTCTTGATTTAACCATGCCTGAAGTTGACGGTATTGAAGTACTTGAGCAAATCAAAATTTCTAAAATAGAGTCTTATGTATTAGTGATCTCTGCTGATATCCAACAAAAAATGCAAGCACGTGTCGCACAACTGGGCGCAATTGATTTTATTCATAAACCAATTAATAAAACGCAACTGAGTGCAGTTTTGCATAAGTTTGGCATTTATTAATAAAATTCATGATGAAAAAGACTGTTTTATCTGCTAATTTAGGGTTGACAGAATAGCCTGTGTTAAGGCAGTCTTAAGCTTATGAAAACATTTAGTCTTGTAACGACCATTATTATTACAACCACCATTCTTACTGGATAGTGGCATAGGTCGGTGCAACAAATTTAAAGGCCTGTGTTCACTTAGAACACAGGCCTTTTTTCGTTTTATGGAATGAGGAAACATAAAAAATGCGCGTATTAAAATTTGGTGGCTCATCGCTCGCTGATTTTGCCTGTTTAGAGCAAGTTGCTGCACTCGCTAAGGCACAATTAAAAGATGAAATGTTACTGGTACTGTCAGCCCCAGGTGGCATGACGGACTCGTTAGTTAATTTAGCTAGTACTGCAGAGCAGGGGCATGACTTTAGTGAACAATGGCATTCACTGACTAGCCGATGCAATACGCTTAAAGCGGCGGTAGAGGAAAAGCAAGGAGCAGTTCAAAACTGGCCTGACTTTAACGAACTTAAAAATAAGCTTGATGGTATTGCACTGATAAAGTGCTGCCCTGATAAGGTCAGAGCATTCATTATTAGCTTTGGTGAGCGTGTTAGCGTATCGCTAATGCAAAGCCTATTAGCCGATCATAACGCGCATTATTTACAAGCAACAGATTGTATTGTTTCAACCGGCGGATACATAGACGCAGAAGCGGATTTAGTGGCCAGTAAGGCACGCTTTCAAGCCGTGTTAAAAGAATCCCCTGCGACGGTTTATATTATGCCGGGCTTTACCGCAAATAATGATGAAGGGGAGCTCACAACGCTTGGTCGTAATGGGTCTGACTACTCGGCAGCGATTGCTGCAGCGTGTTTAGAAGCACAAGTGTGTCAAATTTGGACTGACGTTGATGGTGTCTACAGCGCCGATCCGCGCTATATCAAAAAAGCCACTAAGGTTGATTTCCTGTCTTATAAAGAAGCGATGGAGCTTTCTTATTTTGGCGCTAAAGTATTGCACCCTAAAACTATCCTACCGTGTGCAAAAGCAGGGGTGCCATGCGAAATTAAAAACACGCATAATCCAGACGCACAGGGCTCACTAATTAGTAACGATACGGTATCTGATGAACCAGTAAAAGCACTCTCAAGCTTGCAAAACTTAGCTATGTTGACCGTTTCAGGCCCAGGTATGAAGGGCAAAGTGGGCATGGCATCGAAAGTATTTAATGCATTAGCGCATGATAACGTGTCAATTGTACTCATTACCCAGTCATCATGTGAATTTAGCATTAGCTTTTGTGTGCATGAAAGCGATTTAAATCTAGCGTTAAGTGCGTTGCAAGTAGCCTTTGACTTAGAGTCAAAAGCGGGGCTCATTGAGCCGGTAAATGTGCAACGTAATTTAGCAATAGTAACGTTAGTTGGTGATAACATGCGTGCCCATAAAGGGTTGGCGGCTAAGTTTTTTGCATCGCTTGCACAAGCGCAAGTAAACATTGTTGCCATAGCGCAAGATTCAACAGAAAGTGCTATTTCAGCTGTTATTGACGGTGAATTATGTAATGACGCGGTTAAAATTTGCCATGAAAACTTCTTTACTCATGTACCTTCAATTGATGTGTTTTTATTGGGCTGTGGCTTAGTCGGCCAAGAGCTAATTAACCAGCTTGAGCGTCAACAAGCATGGCTTGAAAAGCGTAATATTAAATTAAACCTATATGGTGTTGCCAACTCTCGTCAATTACACCTTGATGGTGAGGGGATTGCGTTTGATGATTGGCAGCAAAAACTGGCGCAGTCAGAGCAAGCGTTTGATTTAAAACTGGTCGAGCAGTTTGTTAAGCAAAATCATTTAGTTAATCCAGTGCTAGTTGACTGTACTTCATCAGATGCCTTAGCTGCACAATATGTAGATTTTTTAAATGCAGGTTTTCATGTTGTGGCTGCCAATAAAAAAGCCACCACGAGCTCATATACGTATTACCAAGATTTAATTGCAGCAACACATAAAAATAATCGTAAGTTTTTATACGAAACTAACGTAGGTGCAGGTTTACCTGTAATCGATAACTTGCAATCGTTGTTTGGTGCAGGTGATGAGTTACTTGAGTTTAGTGGTATTTTATCAGGCTCGCTTTCATACATGTTTGGTGCACTAGAAGATGGTTTATCACTTTCTGAGGCAACAATTAAAGCCAAAGAAAGCGGGTTTACAGAGCCCGACCCACGCGATGACTTATCGGGAACTGACGTAGCACGTAAACTACTTATCATTGCACGCGAAGCCGGTATGAAATTGGAGCTTAGCGATATTGAAGTGGAGTCGGTTTTACCGCCGGGTTTTGCCCAAGATGACAATGTTGAGCAGTTTATGGCGAAATTACCTAGTTTAGATGCTGGTTTTAACGACCGTGTTCAAAGTGCAGCAAGTGAAGGTAAAGTACTTCGCTACGTAGGCACAATTAAAAATGGTCACTGTAAAGTCGGAATCGAAGCTGTGGATTCATCACATGCATTGAATGTTATTCGTGATGGTGAAAATGCGCTGGCTATTTTAAGCCAATACTACCAACCGCGTCCGTTTGTAATTCGTGGTTATGGGGCAGGCTCTGCAGTAACGGCTGCGGGTGTATTTGCAGACATCTTAAAAACATTATCTCGCTAGGAGTCAGTCATGATTGAAGTATATGCTCCGGCGTCTATTGGTAATTTTGCCGTTGGCTTTGATGCGCTGGGCGCCGCACTTGCGCCCATTGATGGCGGTTTATTAGGTGATGTGGCGATTGTTAGTGCCGCATCGAGTGATGAATTTATTTGTACAGGCGACTACGCACATAAGCTACCTAGTGATGCGCAAGAAAATTTAGCGTATCAGTGTTTAGTGCACTTTAGAGCGCATGTTGCGCCTGATATGCCTGCGGTAAAGCTCGAACTTAGGAAAAATTTGCCGATTGGTTCGGGATTAGGCTCAAGTGCCTGCTCTGTGGTGGCGACATTTGCAGCACTGGATAAATTTGCCAAAACTAATTTAAGCCAAGTAGAGCTCATTGAGCTTATGGCAGATTTTGAAGCCATTGTAAGTGGGGGGCGCCATTACGATAACATCACACCGTGTTATTTAGGCGGCTTACAGCTAACCGGTGATTTAATTCCTGATAAATCTATTGCTTTACCTGTTGATGAAAACTGGTATTACGTCGCCGCATTTCCGGGCTTTTCGCTCAATACCGCAAAAGCGCGCTCTGTTTTACCAAAAGAGCTCAGTATGCATGCCGGGGTTGAGTTTGCACAGCGTTTATCGGCGTTTAGTAGCTTACTGTTAACAGGGCGTTTTGATGATGCATTAAGCATTATGAAAGACGAAATAGCAGAGCCATACCGTGCGCCACTTATAAGCGGCTTTAGTGATGCCAAAGCAAGCTTACCAGCACTGGGTGCTGAAGTTGTGAGTATTTCAGGCGCAGGGCCAACCTTGTTTAGTGTATGTAAAACGCTTGAAGCGGCAGAGCAATGCGCGCAGTGGCTAGAGGAAAATTACATCAACGAGCAAGGCTTTTGCCATATTTGTAAATTAGATAACGACGGCACGCGTCAATTAAATGTTTTATAGGATAAAGAGTCATGCAATTACATAATTTAAAAGAATATTCACAAAAAGTGTCGTTTGTTGAAGCTGTAAAAACAGGACTAGGGCGTAATCAAGGTGTGTTTTTTCCAGAGTCGTTAGCGCCATTAAGTGATGTTGATGCATTACTAGATATGGACTTTGTTACTCGCAGCGGCAAAATTTTATCGCACCTTATTGGTGACGAGCTACCAAGTGATACTGTTGCTCAGATGGTTAAGAATGCGTTTAACTTTCCGGTTAAGCTGGTGGAAGTTGAAGATAATACCTATTGCTTAGAGTTATTTCACGGCCCAACACTGGCATTTAAAGATTTTGGTGGCCGTTTTATGGCCGAGTGCTTGGCGCAATTTAATCAAGGTGAAAAAGTCACTATTTTAACTGCAACATCGGGTGATACTGGGGCTGCCGTAGCGCATGCTTTTTATAACAAACCAAATATTGATGTCGTTATTTTATACCCTAAAGGTAAAATTTCATTAGCGCAGCAAAAGTTATTTACAACGCTTGGTGACAACATTCATTGTTATGCGATTGAGGGTAGTTTTGATGATTGCCAAGAATTGGTTAAAAAATCATTTTTAGATGAAGAGCTAAAATCGAAGTTAGGTTTAAACTCAGCAAATTCAATTAACATTAGCCGTTTAGTCGCGCAGGTGTGTTATTACTTTGAAGCCATTGCACAGCTGCCAAAAGAAAAGCGTGCTACAGCGCATATTTCAGTACCGAGTGGTAACTTTGGTAATGTGTGTGCGGCTATGATTGGCGCGGTTATTGGTATGCCTGTAGGTAAACTAAGCGCGACTACAAACCAAAACGACACAGTACCGCGCTTTATGCTTGATAAAAATTGGACGCCTAATGCGACAATTGAATCGCTTTCAAATGCAATGGATGTGAGTAAACCTAATAACTGGCCACGTGTGCAATCAATGTTAGATAATAACTGGTTTAGTTATGATAACTTTTATTCGGTGAGTGTTGATGAGCAGCAAACACAAACAGTGATGAAAAAAATTCAACAGCTTGGCTATATTGCAGAGCCTCACACCGCAATTGCTTACCAAGGTCTTGTAGAAAATAAGGCGGCAGATGCTGTGGGGATTTTTTTAGCGACTGCGCATCCGGCCAAATTTAAAGACAGCGTTGAGGATATCCTTAATGTTGAATTAGATATGCCAAAGCCGTTAGCTGATGCATTAGCAAAACCGTGTTTAGCCACGGATATGCACAACGATTATGGTATTTTGCGTACAGAATTGTTTAAAAAGCTAGCCTAAAAAAGGCAAATAATAAAAGCGGCTTAGGCCGCTTTTTTTGTTTGTTTGTGCATCGCTTTAGACATAACGCATAAGCTATATAAATGTAGTAAATAAAATTCATTTAAAATTGTTATTAGTTTATAAAAAAATATCATCATCAAAATGCTGTGAAATAGTTTCAATCCCTGTTTAAATATCCTCAACTTAAGAGCGTAGGCAAAACGTCGTTTTAAGCGTACAATAAAGCCTCTAAAAAATACCCATACACGTTGCCCAGGAGACCCCAATGTTAGAACGTAGCATGAATATTTCGGACTTTGATCCAGAGTTATTTGACGCGATGAGCAAAGAAACATCACGTCAGGAAGAACATATTGAGTTAATTGCATCTGAAAACTACTGTAGCCCACGCGTACTTGAAGCGCAGGGTTCTCAGCTGACTAACAAATACGCTGAAGGTTACCCGGGCAAACGTTACTACGGTGGCTGTGAGCACGTAGACGTGGTTGAGCAACTTGCTATTGACCGCGCAAATGAATTATTTGGTACAGATTACGCAAACGTACAGCCTCATGCCGGTTCACAAGCGAATGCTGCTGTTTTCCAAGCTCTTTTAAGTCCACTTGACACTGTATTAGGCATGAGCCTAGCGCACGGTGGTCACTTAACACATGGCTCACACGTAAACTTCTCTGGTAAAACATACAACGCAATTCAGTATGGCCTTAACGAAGAAACTGGCGAAATTGATTACGCACAAGTTGAAGCGTTAGCACTTGAGCACAAACCAAAAATGATCATTGCTGGTTTTTCTGCATACTCAGGTATTGTTGATTGGGCTAAGTTCCGTGAAATTGCAGACAAAGTAGGTGCTTACTTATTTGTTGATATGGCGCACGTTGCAGGTTTAATTGCTGCGGGTGTTTACCCAAGCCCAGTGCCATTTGCTCACGTTGTAACAACCACAACACACAAAACATTAGCGGGTCCTCGCGGTGGTTTAATCATCTCTGCGTGTGGCGATGAAGAAATTTACAAAAAGCTAAACAGCGCTGTTTTCCCAGGTGGCCAAGGTGGTCCTTTATGTCATGTTATTGCTGCTAAAGCGGTTGCATTTAAAGAAGCACTTCAACCTGAGTTTAAAACATACCAAGCACAAGTTGTTAAAAATGCACAAGCAATGGTTGCGGTATTACAAGAGCGCGGCTACAAAGTAGTATCGGGTAAAACTGATAACCACTTATTCTTACTTGACTTAATCGACAAAGATATCACAGGTAAAGATGCAGATGCTGCCCTAGGTAATGCGAATATCACGGTTAACAAAAACTCAGTACCGAACGATCCACGTTCACCATTTGTTACCTCTGGTCTGCGTATTGGTTCACCAGCAATCACTCGTCGTGGCTTTAAAGAAGCTGAATCAAAAGAGTTAGCGGGCTGGATCTGTGATGTACTAGACAACATCGAAGATGAGTCAGTACAAGCGCAAGTAAAAGAAAAAGTGAAAGCAATTTGTGCAAAATTACCTGTTTACGCTTAATCCAAGAGTAAAATAGTAATTTAGATCACAACTGCACACATTTTTGTTATGATAATGGCCGCTATGATAGCGGCCATTTTTTGTTTTTAAAACGGAAACACACAGTTATGCATTGCCCTTTTTGCACCGCCAAAGATACTAAAGTTATTGATTCTCGCCTTGTAGGTGGAGGACACCAAGTACGTAGACGTCGTGAATGTAATGAATGCCACGAACGATTTACCACCTTTGAAGGGGCTGAATTAGTGATGCCACGGGTCATAAAGCAAGATGGCAGCCGCGAACCGTTTAATGAAGATAAGTTACTAAATGGCTTAACTCGCGCCCTCGAAAAACGCCCCGTAAGCACTGAGCAAGTTGACGAAGTGGTTAATATTATTAAGTCGCAGTTACGTGCCACTGGCGAACGCGAAGTGTCTAGCCATTTGGTGGGTGAGTGCATTATGGAAGCGCTTAAAAAGTTAGATAAAGTGGCCTATGTAAGATTTGCCTCTGTATATCGCTCGTTTGAAGATATACGCGAATTTGGTGAAGAAATAGCCCGCTTAGGAGAATAGTAATGAGCATGCAAAGTTCGTTTTCAGAGGATGATAAACGCTACATGGCTCGCGCTATTGAACTGGCAAAAAAAGGGCGCTTTACCACCACTCCTAATCCTAATGTTGGCTGCGTACTCGTAAAAAATAATAAAGTAATAGGTGAAGGGTTTCATCAGTTAGCGGGTCAAGGTCACGCAGAGGTAAACGCTCTGGCTATGGCTGGTGAAAATGCAAAAGGCGCAACCGCTTATGTAACACTTGAGCCTTGCAGTCATTATGGTCGAACACCGCCATGTGCTGAAGGGCTAAAAGCAGCAGGTGTTAAAAAAGTGATCGCTGCTATGGTTGACAGCAACCCGCAAGTTGCAGGCAAAGGTCTGAAAATTTTAGCGGATGCTGGTATAGAAGTCGCTTACGGGTTACTTGAAGCGCAAGCTCGCGCATTAAACCTTGGGTTTTTTAAGCGCATGGAGCAGGGATTACCCTTTGTGACTTGCAAAATGGCCGCAAGTATAGATGGTAAAACGGCGCTTAAAAACGGGCAAAGTAAATGGATCACTGGCCCCGCAGCGCGCCAAGATGTGCAACTATACCGAGCACAAAGCTGTGCAATTTTAACCGGTGCCGATACGGTATTAATGGATGATGCAAAATTAAATGTGCGCCCAGAAGAGTTACCGTATTCTTTACCAACTGATTTACCACTGCGCCAACCGGTTCGCGTTGTTATTGACTCACAAAATAGGCTTACCCCTGATCTTGCCTTATTTTCAATTCAAAGTGAGGTGATAATATTTACCACCAAGGTTGATAAATCGCATCAGTGGCCTCATTTTGTTAAACAGATTGAAGTACCTGAAAATAATAATAAAGTAGATTTACTGGCCGTGTTAAATACGCTAGCCCAATTGCAGTTTAATAATGTGTGGCTAGAGGCCGGAGCAACACTGGCTGGCAAAATGACAGAACTTGATTTAATTGATGAGTTTGTTTTTTACATTGCCCCTAAATTAATGGGCTGCGATGCTAAAAGTTTACTGAATTTCCCAGAGTTAATGAGTATGCAAAATACCATTAATTTAACTTTTAATGAGTGTGTGTCAATTGGTGATGATTTACGTATCACAGCACTAAAAAAAGCTCATTAATCATTTTATATAAAGAGTAGTACTATGTTTACTGGAATAGTTGAAGCGACAGGTAAAATTGCGTTATTACAAAAAAAACAAGGTGATTTAGCTATTCGTATCCAAAGTAAAAACCTTGATATGAGTGATGTTAAGTTAGGTGACAGTATTGCAACTAATGGTGTCTGCCTGACGGTTGTTGATAAGCATATTGATGGCTTTAGTGCTGACTTATCAAATGAAACGATTAGCTTAACGGGATTTGCACATTACGCATTAGGGCAAACCGTTAATCTAGAAAAGGCGATGCAACCTGTTTCGCGCCTCGGTGGTCATTTAGTATCTGGCCATGTAGATGGTATTGCTACTATCACAGCGATTAATGCCAATGCGCGAGCAACAGAATATTGGTTAGCCACCGATGAAAATTTAATGAAATACATTCCTTACAAAGGGTCGGTTTGTATTGATGGTATTAGCCTGACGGTTAATGCGGTTGAAGGTAATAAATTTAAACTGACGATTGTGCCCCACACCAGCGAGCAAACGACCATAGCTGACTTTAAAGTTGGCACCCAGGTTAATTTAGAGGTCGACCAAATAGCACGTTATTTAGAGCGCCTAGTTAGAGGGGCTGACCAACCTTCGGGTTCAGATATTTCGATGAGCTTACTCGCTAAAGCGGGCTTTATAAAATAACGATATTGACAACTTATACGAGCAACTTATGAATTTAAACAGCGCACAAGAAATAATTGATGACATTAAAGCCGGTAAAATGGTTATTTTAATGGATGATGAAGACAGAGAAAATGAAGGCGATTTAATTATTGCTGCTGAACACATTAGTGCAGAAGCGATTAACTTTATGGCGACTCATGGCCGTGGACTAATTTGTTTAACGATGACTCAAGAGCGTTGCTCGCAGCTTGATTTACCATTAATGGTAAAAAATAATGGTGCCGCATTCTCAACTAATTTCACCATGTCAATTGAAGCATCAAAAGGGGTCACCACAGGTATTTCTGCAGCGGATCGTGCTCGCACTGTTCAAGCTGCCATTGCGAAAGGCGCTGTGCCAAGCGATATTGTACAACCAGGTCATATTTTTCCTATTATGGCGCAACCAGGCGGCGTGTTAACACGTGCAGGGCATACAGAAGCGGGGTGTGACTTAGCGCGTTTAGCAGGGCTTGAGCCATCATCAGTGATTGTAGAAATCCTAAATGAAGATGGCACCATGGCGCGTCGTCCTGATTTAGAAGTATTTGCTAAGCAACATGATATTAAAATTGGCACCATTGCTGATTTAATCGAGTACCGCAACCTAAACGAAACCACAATTGAGCAAGTTGCAAAATGTAAATTGCCAACTGAACATGGTGAGTTTGACTTAGTGACTTACAAAGACACCATTGATGGGCAGTTACACTATGCATTGCTTAAAGGTGAAATAAAACAACAAGAACCGACCTTAGTACGTGTGCATTTACAAAGTACTTTTAACGATATTTTACTCTCTGATCGCAATGCTGACCGTAGTTGGGGTTTATCGCAAGCAATGGCTTATATTGCTGAGCATAATGGCGCCTTAGTTATTTTAGGTAAGCAAGAAAGCACTGAAGAGTTAGAAGCCACAGTAAAAGCGTTTGCCGCAGCTGATGCGGGTGAAAATGTGACGCCACGTAAATTTCAAGGTACTTCGCGCACCGTAGGTGTGGGTTCGCAAATTCTGGCTGATTTAGGTATTCAAAAAATGCGTTTGATGAGTTTACCTAAAAAATACCATGCATTATCAGGGTTCCATTTAGAAGTGGTTGACTACGTAGAGCCACAATAATTACGCGCTAGGTTATTATTTTATTTATGTGGTATAATGCGCATCAATTTTTGCGCAACCGAAATCGCTTAAACTTATTTTTAGGGTTATCAAATGAAAATTATTGAAGGTAATAAATACGCTCCAGGCAAAAAGTTTGCCATTGTCATTTCTCGTTTTAATGACTTTATTGGTAGTAGCTTGCTTGCAGGTGCTGTTGATGAGCTAAAACGTACTGGTGGAGTATCAGAAGACGATATTACCGTGATTTACGTACCCGGTGCGGTTGAATTACCTTTGGCAGCGAAACGCGTTGCAGCAAAAAAAGAATATGATGCAATTATCGCCTTAGGTGTAGTGATCAGAGGGGGCACGCCTCACTTTGATCTCGTCGCTGGCGAGTCAAATAAAGGGCTTGCACAAGTATCGCTTGAGTATGATATCCCGGTTGCATTTGGCGTATTAACCACTGAAAGCATTGAGCAAGCAATTGAGCGCGCAGGTACCAAAATGGGTAACAAAGGCGGCGAAGCTGCTTTAGGTGCGCTTGAAATGGTTAATGTGTTAGATAAAATTTAAGTTTAAGGAATTTTTGTGAAACCAGCAGCAAGACGTAAAGCACGTATCTTAGCACTTCAAGCCGTGTATTCATGGCAATTAAGCGGCAATGCGATTGCCGATATCGAACAACAAATGTTGATCGAAAACGATGTGACTAAAATTGATGTTGAATATTTTAAAGATTTAGCGCGTGGAGTTGCCGTAAATCATAAGCAACTAGACGAAGCTGTATCGCCTCATTTAACTCGTCCATTTGATGAATTAGACGAAGTTGAACGTGCAATCTTACGTTTAAGCAGCTACGAGCTTAAATTTCGTGAAGATGTTCCTTACAAAGTGGCTATCAATGAAAGCATTGAATTAGCGAAAATGTTTGGCGCTGAAGATAGCCATAAATTTGTAAACGGTGTACTTGATAAAGCTGTAAAACAGTTACGCAAGTCATAACAACTTAAGCTGCATATTAATTTCAGTGAGTTGTTATAAATAACCGTTAAAAAGGAGAGCCGGCATAGGTCGGCTTTTTTGTGTATGAAGGAATTTGAATTAATTAATCACTACTTTAAAGGTCGCGGTATCACTCGTCGCGATGTTAATTTAGGGATTGGAGATGACTGTGCGCTTGTCACAGTACCAGCAAACTGCCAGCTTGCTATAACAACAGATACCTTAGTTGCTGGGGTGCATTTTTTTCATGATATCTCTCCTCGCGCATTAGGGCATCGAGCTCTGGCAGTAAATTTAAGTGATTTAGCTGCCATGGGTGCAGAGCCTACATGGGTATCGGTTGCACTCACGTTGCCAAGTATCGATCCACAATGGATTGCAGAGCTGACTGACGGCATGCATGAAATTGCTGAGTACTTTAATGTACAAATTATTGGTGGCGATACGACTCAAGGCCCACTCAGTATTACTATTTGTGCAAAAGGCACGGTTCCTGAAGGTAAAGCACTGTGTCGAAGTGGCGCAAAAGTGGGCGACTGGATTTTTGTAACCGGACCGCTAGGTGATGCTGGTTTGGCAATTGAGTCAAAAAAACAAGGTTTGCCAGTTGCACCTGAACATTTAAAGCATATTAATAAATGTTTAAACTTTCCAACGCCACGCGTGGCCGCCGGACAAGCTTTGCGTGGCTTAGCGTCATCAGCGATTGATATTTCAGACGGTTTACTTGCTGACTTAGGGCACATTTTGGATTTGTCACAGGTCAGTGCAACAATCAATATTGAAAATGTACCTACTTCTGATGCGATGCAAGCGAGTCTTGATTTTGAGCAACAGCTTCCTTTTATACTCAACTATGGCGATGACTATGAACTACTTTACACTGTCCCAGACAGTAATAAGAGTATGCTCGATATTAAGTTGCGCCAATACGGTGTAGAAGCAACCTGTATCGGCCAAATCAAAAGTGGTGACGGGAATATAGAATTATTACACCAAGGTGAAAAGTTTGTTTTTGAGCACAAAGGCTTTGAGCACTTTTCCAAGGAGCAGGTTTGAATAAAAACCGATTATTTAATTTAAAACGCCCACATCAATTTTTTGGTTTGGGTTTTGGTACTGGGCTTGCACCAAAAGCACCTGGTACATTTGGCACATTGGCAGCATTACCGTTTATTTTTATTACCATGCATTTTCCGCTATGGTTACAAATTGTATTTGCAGTAGTCATAAGTATCTTTGGTATTTGGGCATGTGGAAAAACAGCCGATGACCTTCAAGTACATGATCATCCTGCAATTGTTTGGGACGAAGTTGCTGGTTACTATATTACTATGATTGGCGCAGCACTTAACTGGCAAACATTACTGGTTGGCTTTTTACTGTTTCGCTTTTTTGATATAGCAAAGCCAGGGCCTATTCGCATACTCGATAAACGTGCCCATGGTGGGTTTGGTATTATGGCCGATGATGTACTTGCAGGTATTTTTTCGCTTATTTGTTTGCAAGCATTGATAAAAGTAGGTTTACTACCCTTTTAATTTATTATTTGTTTAACTAGGTGGCAGCACTATGATGCGATTTTTATTGGTTTGTGTACTCTTGATGTGTGCCATGCCAAGTACGGCTTCAATTACTGATTACGTAGTTAAACAATGGAACATTAAAGACGGACTTCCCTCACAATCCCTCAAAAGTGTGGTGCAAGATAACCAAGGCTACATGTGGCTTGGTACGCAATTCGGATTAAGCCGATTTGATGGTAACACTTTTACTAATTACAACACTCAAAATAGTCTGTTTTTACCCAGCAATGGCATCAATAAATTACTGATTGATGGCCAAGGACTATTATGGATAGGCACGAAAAACGGCCTCGTTGTTATAGACCCAGAAAAGCTAACCGCACAAGAGTTTAATATTAAAGGCCCTGTTAGAGATATTCTTGAAGACTCTAAAGGCAGTATTTGGATAGCAGCTAATGGGCTTTATTACATAGACAGAGGCCAGATAGAGCTGCGCGACCAGCTAAACAATCCGAGCCCTATCGTAAATGCCACAGCTATCACCCAAATTGTGGGATCGGTCAGTAAAATGGCGCTTTCACCTGAGGGAATTTGGCTGGTTAACGACCGTAATTTATTACGTTTAACGCAAAGCTCGTCTGACTTTTCTAAATTACGCTTAGAACTAACCGCTAAAGTGGCTCTGCCTGATCGTTTAGCGCAAACCATTGTTCACGACTTATCCTTTTTAAATGGCAATTTATATCTTGCTTCTGAGCTAGGCGCTTACTTTTTAGATTTAGATGATGAGCTACGCCCATTTCCGCTGCCTAACGCTAACAACTCAGCCGTTTATAAGTTTATGAGTGATGGCAATGGTGGCCTGTGGGTATCGACTTATGGGCGCTTATTGTTCAGAGGGAAATCGGATGATTGGCAATGGGTTGAGCCCAGTCAATTAGATCAAAGTATTTGGTTTGCCGATATATTTAGAGATGATGAAAATAATATATGGTTAGCGAGTTTTAGTGAGGGACTTTGGCTTGCTCACGAAGGGCGAATAGAGCGCCATTCAGCCATTTCTAAAATGACCGAAGCGGTTATGGCCATTAGTAAATCACCAGATGGTAAGTTATGGATTGCCAACAAAAGCGGCGTAGGCTATTTCGATGCCGATAAAACGTTTATCAATGTCATTAACAGTACCAAGTATGGTAACGCCTCAGTACATGACTTACAGTTTGACGGCAATCGTCTTTATGTTGCCACTGGTAGAGGTTTGTTTTTCTACGAGTCGAATACCTTATATAGTTTTCCTGCCCGTGCGTTGAGTGATAATCCTGTATTTGCTATTAGTACGTCGACTAAAGGCGGCTTTTGGGTGGGCACTGGGCGAGGCTTATATCGTTTAAATTACAATGGCTTAAACCCTTTTGCGTACAATGCTTTTTTAGGCAGTAAGTTTGTAACCTATGTTTTAGATAAACCAAATTTTGGCGTGATTGGTACCAGTAAAGGGGCGTATTACTTTACTGAACGCGGGATAGAAAAAATAGGCGACCAAACCACTTTGGAAAGTGCGTACGTGACTAGCATTTTACACATTAAAGGTGTGGGGATTTTAATTGGCTCGCTTAACGATGGCTTGTTTTATCGCAGTGGACAAGGGCAGTGGCAGCAATTAGATGCCGCCAATGGGCTGCCATACGGTTCTATATTTAGTCTTGAATACGATGATACTACAAAACGTATTTGGGTAAGCACCATGAAAGGGGTTTATCGCATGCCGGTTGAGCAATTCAAAGCCAACATTGAAAGCCTAAAAGTGGAGGAAGTGATCTCTTCATTTGATCGACAGCTCGATGGTAAAGCAAGTCAATGCTGTAATGGTTTAGGCCATGATGCGGTGGTTGATATGGATAATTCAATTTGGTATCCCAGCTTGCAAGGTGTTGTAGAAATTCCTAAAGACGTAGAATTATTTGGACTGCGTTCACTTAAACCAACTATAGAAACTTTAACCACGCCATCACGAAAACTTACTGCGGCTGCGTTAGGTAAAAAGCCAGTACTTAAAACTGACGAGCGTGATGTAACGCTTACCTATACCGCCATCGATTACTATGCACCTGCAAGTATAGAGTTTAGGTATAAACTCAATGGGCTTGATAATGATTGGCGCTATGCAAATACCCGCCGAGAAGCAATTTACACTAACTTACCAGCAGGTATGTTTTTATTTGAATTAGAGACAAAACGTCAAGGTGAAGATTGGGGTAAAGCGCAATCGGCCGAATACGCTTTTGTGGTGCCTGAACGATTTGGTGAAACTATATATTTTAGATTACTGATCACCAGTGGTTTTGTGTTGCTCTTTTATTTGGTGTTTTGGGTATTTAAAGTTCAAGAGCGACGTAAGCAGCAAGTTCTTGAGGGGCTTATTACTGAGCGAACCCTTGAGCTTCGCCAAGCAAACGATAAATTAAACCAAGTAAACTCTCAGCTTAAGCTTGTTAGTCACTCTGATGAGCTAACAGGGCTGAGAAGTCGCCGTTTTTTGTTTGATCAACTACCAAAAGATATTGAGCATTTTCAGCGTAACTCGCAGTCATTGCAGGCTCAAGGTAAATCGTTGGTATTGTTAATTATTAATTTAGATAACTTTAGCCGCATTAACGATGCCTATGGCCCTATTGCCGGAGATAGCTGTTTACAACAAGTAGCGGCATTACTTAACTCGCGTACCCAAGGTTCTGATTATGTTGCCCGTTGGAGTGGTGATGAGTTTTTACTGTTATTGCGCGATTTTAAATGTAATTTAATCGACAGCTATGTATCTGAATTATGCCAAGCAATTGCTGATTATTCGTTTCAGCTTCCTAACGGTGAAACAACCAATATAACAGCGTCAGTCGGGTGGTCGTTCTATCCTTTACCTCTTTTAGGTGGGCAAGTTATTAGCTGGGAAACATCAATTAATCTAGCTGACATAGCATTACATCAAGTTAAAAAACGCGGCGGCGATGGCGTCGCTAATATTACCTTTGACGAGCAATTAGATGCATTTGAGTTTGAGCAAAACCCCAATGTTGAACAGCAAATTGGTTTGTTACAAAGCAATGGTCTAGCCGACATTAAGGTGTGGATGCGCTAGAGATTATAGATGAGCAATAAAAAAGGAGCCAATGGCTCCTTTTTTATTAAACACTATAAGTATTAGCTCATAAATGCTTTAATTGAAGTTAAAATACCATGTTCACCTAACCCCATTTCATCGTGCATTTGCTGTTGTGTGCCATGTTTAATGAATTCATCAGGAATACCTAAGTTAAGCACTTTTACATCGGCTTTAATGCTCGCTAAATATTCATTAACTGCAGAGCCTGCACCGCCCGCAATCGCGTTATCTTCAAGGGTTACAATAATATCGTTATCATTAATCAGCTCATCAATTAATGCCGTATCAAGTGGCTTAATAAATCGCATGTTTACTAATGTAGCATTGAGCTCATTAGTGGCAAGTTGTGCGTTTTCAAGCAAGGTACCAAATGACAATATAGCCACTTTAGTACCTTTTTTAATTACATTCGCTTTACCAATTTCTAGCTTTTGCATAGTACTTTGAATGTCTGCTGAGCCTGCACTACCACGCGGGTAACGAACAGCAACAGGACAATTAGCTTGATAGCCTGTATAAAGCATATGACGGCATTCGTTAGTATCACTTGGGGCCATAATGACCATGTTAGGTATACAGCGCATAAAGCTTAAGTCGTAGGCGCCTTGATGGGTTTCACCATCGGCTCCAACAATACCGGCGCGGTCTATAGCAAATAATACCGGTAGGTTTTGCAGTGCAACGTCGTGAATTAGTTGATCGTACGCGCGTTGTAAAAAGCTAGAATAGATAGCCACAACGGGCTTTAAGCCCTCACAGGCAAAACCTGCAGCAAGAGTAACGGCGTGTTGTTCTGCTATCGCTACGTCAAAGTATTGTTCTGGATACACTTTAGAAAAACGTACCATACCTGAACCTTCACGCATAGCTGGCGTGATTGCCATGAGTTTACTGTCTTGCTCGGCCATGTCACAAAGCCAATCACCAAACACATTTGAGAAAGTCGCCGCACCTGGCTTAGATTTTGGTAAGCTTGATGTTGCAGGATCAAATTTTGGTACGCCATGATAACCAATCGGATCGGCTTCGGCAGGCTTATAACCTTTGCCTTTTTGGGTTTTTATATGTAAAAGCTGTGGGCCTTTTAAGTTACGCATATTGCGCAGCGTATCAACCAACATATTCACATCATGTCCATCAATTGGGCCAATGTAATTTAGACCTAATTCTTCAAAAAAAGTACCCGGGATCATCATCCCTTTAATATGTTCTTCCATACGGCTGGCAAGCTCTTTTACCGGCGGTACACCAGAGAGCAGCTTTTTACTGCCTTCGCGGATGTTGGTATAAAAGCTACCTGATAAAATACGCGCAAAATGATTGGTTAACGCACCGACGTTTTCAGATATCGACATTTCGTTATCGTTCAAAATGATCAGCATGTCTGATTTAACATCGCCAAGGTGGTTCATTGCTTCAAAGGCCATACCCGCAGTAATTGCGCCATCGCCGATTACCGCGACTGTTTTACGCCCTTTGCCTTCTTTTTGCGCAGCAATGGACATACCCAGCGCCGCAGAAATTGAGGTACTTGAATGGCCAACACTAAAGGTATCGTATTCACTTTCATCTCTAAAAGGGAAAGGGTGCAATCCGTCTTTTTGGCGAATGGTATGCATTTGGTCACGGCGGCCAGTCAGTATTTTATGCGGATAAGCTTGATGGCCCACATCCCAGACCAAACGGTCATCGGGTGTGTTGTATACATAATGTAATGCAACGGTAAGTTCTACGGTTCCTAAACCAGACGCTAAATGACCGCTACTTTGCGATACCGAATTGACTAAATAGTCACGCAATTCATGGCTAAATGCAGGAAGCTTATCTTGTGCTAACTCTCGCAAGTGGGCTGGTTCGTTCACCAAATCAAGTAATGGATACTTGCTGCTATCAAGTGTCATGGTTTTTTATATATCCTTCGCTAATATTAACCCTCCTCAAAACAAACGAGGTTTAAAAGGCGACTTAATATTCAGTAATAATTTTGTTCTAAGATTTAATACGGTTTAGCCATGTTTAATGGTCACGTTCAATTAAATAGTTTGCCAATGCCGCTAAATCTGTTGTGTCTGCGTCAATGTTAGCTAATGCCTCATGGGCTTGTTGTATTAAATTTTGTGCTTTTTGCTTAGCGCCTAGCATACCTAATAAAGCGGGGTATGTCGCTTTATTCGCTGCAATATCTGACCCTTGTGGCTTGCCTAAAGTAAGCGTATCGCCCTCAACATCTAAAATATCGTCATGAACCTGAAATGCAAGCCCTATAGCGTATCCAAAAGTTGATAAGTTATCTAAAGTTTGTTGGCTCGTATTAGGAGCACACAGTGCACCAAGAGTAATCGCACAATTTATTAGCGCACCGGTTTTAAGTTTATGAATACGTTCTAACTCATCAACAGTAATAACCTTATCGGTTGCTGCAATATCACGGCCTTGTCCGGCAACCATACCTTGTAACCCCGAAGCATGCGCTAATGCTGCGATCATTTTTAATTGTGCTTCAGTCGAGCATGTAAATTTATGCTTGGCAATAAGTTCAAATGCTAAAGTTTGCAGTGCATCTCCAGCTAAAATCGCTTGTGCTTCACCGTATACAATATGGCAAGTAGGGCGACCACGGCGTAAGTCGTCATCATCCATCGCAGGTAAATCGTCATGCACTAATGAATAACTATGAATGCATTCAATGGCTGCTGCCAGCACATCTAAATCACGTTTTTCAGCACCGAGCATTTTGCCTGTGGTATAAACCAAAAAAGGGCGTAATCTCTTCCCGCCATTCATTAGACTGTAATGTGTGGCTTCTTTTATGGTGTTGTCGCTTTCAAGTGGTTGTTCGAAATAAATGTTGAGTGTATTGACTACATCATCTTGAGCGAGCTTTATTTGTTCTTTTATGCTCACAATTATTCCAAATCGTTATCAAACTGAGTAAGCGGTGCTTTTTCGTCATTACCCATTAATATCGACACCTTTTGCTCAGCTTGTTGAAGTTTACCTGAAGATGCGCTCGCAAGTGCAATACCTCGCTCAAATTGCTTTAAAGACTGTTCAAGCGATAAATCACCTTGTTCCATTTCACTGACAATTGTTGTTAGCTCTTCTAGTGCTTGTTCGAAACTTAAATTTTCAGGTTTTTTAGTCGCCATCTTTATTTTCAACTTACATAATAAATTTAGACGCCAATTTTAGGGGGAATGCTAAACTAGGTCAAAGAATGATATTGTTTTTTGATAGATAAATGCTGTTGATTGGGTTTTATTGCGTTTCAACGTTATTTTTTAAAATTATTAATTTTGATTAATTAGGTTGATTACCTATGTTGATCTAAAATAGGACTAATCGTAATTTTACCGTTTATCATAAAAATCACTTAAGTATTTCAGTATCTTGCCGATAAACAATTAATAACAACGCTTGCGAAGAAAAAATATAAAACCTTTGGAGGGAATGTGGATTTAGCAACCATTATTGGGATCCTTGGCGCAATTGGCTTAATTGTCATGTCCATGTTTATGAGTAGTAGCGGTGAAGTCGCTATGTTTTACAATACCCCTTCTGTGGTTATCGTATTTGGTGGTTCCCTTTTTATCGTTTTATCTAATTTTACCATGTCGCAATTTCTTGGCATTGGTAAAGTATGTGCAAAAGCGTTTATGTTTAAAATTGAGTCTCCTGAAGCGTTAATTGAAAAGGCGGTTGAGCTAGCAGATTCTGCCCGAAAAGGCGGGTTTTTAGCCTTAGAAGAAGCTGAAATTCCAAATCCATTCATGCGCAAAGGCGTTGATATGCTCGTGGATGGGCATGATGCGGATGTAGTGCGTGCAACATTACAAAAAGATATTTCCCTGACGACGACTCGTCATGAAATGGGCGCAAGCTTATTTAAGTCGCTAGGTGATATTGCTCCCGCAATGGGGATGATCGGTACGTTGATAGGCTTAGTGGCTATGCTCTCGAACATGGATGATCCAAAAGCAATCGGACCTGCAATGGCGGTAGCCTTGTTAACAACGTTGTATGGGGCATTTTTGGCGAATGTTGTCGCCATTCCTATTCAGGTAAAACTTGAACTGCGTAAAGACGAAGAGGCCATGAATCAGCGCTTAATTTTAGATGCGGTATTAGGCATCCAAGATGGCCAAAACCCTAAAGTAATTGAAGGGATTTTGAAAAATTATCTAGCTGAATCAAAACGCGCAGTCAATACTGAGGAATAATTATGTCAGATGAAGAGTGCAAATGCCCACCTCCAGGGTTACCTGCATGGATGGGGACATTTGCCGATTTAATGTCGCTATTAATGTGCTTTTTTGTACTTTTACTCGCATTTTCTGAAATGGATGTACTTAAATTTAAACAAATTGCGGGCTCAATGAAGTTTGCTTTTGGTGTACAAAATAAAATAGAGGTAAAAGACATTCCAAAAGGGACATCTGTTATTGCTATGGAGTTTACGCCGGGTAAACCTGAGCCAACTCCTATAGAAACCATTCAGCAACAAACGGTTGAAATGACTCAACAAATGCTTGAGTTTCAGGCGGGAGATGAAAGCTCCGCAGGTGGACGTCAAGAGCAACGTGGTGAAAAGCGAGGTGGTGAATCAAGCAGTACCTCAGAGGAAGTTGCTGCAGCTACGGCAGTGTCTGCTGCTGATCAAGAGCAAATAAATGACTTAGTTAAAAAAATTGCGCAACAGCTTGAAAAACAAATTATTGATGGGGCTATTGAGCTTGAATCTTTAGGGCAGCAAATCATAATTCGTATTAGAGAAAATGGCTCGTTTCCATCGGGGAGTGCATTTTTACAACCACAATTTAAACCTATCATTCAAGATATTGGCCGATTACTTAAAGATGTACCCGGTGAAATTACGGTGTCTGGTCATACGGATGATTTTCAGGTATCCAACGAGCTTTACATTAATAACTGGGATTTATCCTCTAAACGCGCAGTTGCGGTAGCGAGTGAATTACAAAAAGTTCCAGGTTTTGATAAAACCAGAATGATGGTGGTAGGGCGTGCAGAAACACGACCTTTAGTACCTAATGATTCCCGCGAAGATCGCAGACGCAATCGCCGTGTAGAAATATCTATTTTACAAGGTAAGGCAAAAGAGTCAGCGCCAATTGATGTAAGATAGAATGACTTGGCTATGTACCTTTTTTAGCGTAGAGTGCAACATTATTAACAAATGTAATGGGGCGAATATGTTGACTAAGTATTGTAGTATGCCTGGTAACGGCGATGGAACTGATGAAGATACAAAAGTTAAGTAAGGTTATTTAGTTTGCCTGAATGGTTTTTGTATTTTGTAAGTATATTAAGTAAAAGCTGGGTTCTTATTTTGAGTCCGGCTATTTTTATATTCTTTATCCTCAAAGATTATTTAGCTCTTAGGTTCGTTGTTATTACCGCCGCTTTTTTCTTATTTGGCACTGTGACCTACTCAAGTTTAATGGCGTTTGATGATGGTATTTATATATACCGTTACCTTGTATGGGCATTAACAGATATTACTTGGATGGCCCTTATTGCTTATTGGGGTCTTAAAGATAAAGTGCATTTGTGGCAATGTGTACTTGGCCAACTTGTGGTTATTGCTGCCCCTATTCTGCAATTGTTTCGTTTAGTAGATCGCCATCTTTGGGATTTATCGTATAGTACTGTTATGTATCAAACATTTATGCCCTTAATAAATATCGCTACTGTTGTTATATGTTATCTACCGCTTTTATATATTTTTGTTAATAAGCGAAATAAAGCTTTAAGCTTATAACGACAAAAATACCCCTCGTTTAAAATGATGTGCTAGACTACTGTTTATATGAACAGTGTTAGAGCTATGTTATGAAACTTTATATTGCTGAAAAACCCTCTTTGGGTCGCGCTATTGCAGACGCACTTCCTAAACCGCATAAAAAGCATGATGGCTATATTGAAGTGGCAAATGGTGATTGCGTATCTTGGTGCATAGGTCATTTGCTCGAGCAAGCAGAACCCGATGATTATGATGAGCGTTTTAAAAAGTGGCAGTTTGAACATTTACCTATTGTGCCTGAGCATTGGCAACTTAAAGCAAAGCCTAAAACTCGTAAACAACTCACTATTTTAAAAAAGCTAATCAAAAGAGCAACAACACTTGTACATGCTGGCGATCCTGACCGTGAAGGCCAATTATTAGTTGATGAAGTTATAGAACAAGCAAAAATCAGCCAAGCAAAAAAACAAAATATTCAGCGTTTATTGATCAGTGACTTAAACTTAACGGCAGTTAAAAAGTCAATAAATAGTATGCGTGCTAACCGTGATTTTATCCCTTTAAGTGTATCTGCTTTAGCACGGTCTCGTGCTGATTGGTTGTTTGGTATGAATTTAACGCGAGCTTATACGCTAGCTGGGCAAAAAGCGGGCTTTGGTAATGTGTTGTCGGTTGGGCGAGTACAAACACCTATTTTAGGTTTAGTTGTAAATCGTGATAATGAAATCGCAAATTTTGTATCCAAACCATTTTATGAAGTACTTGCTCATCTTGTTACACCTGAGCAGCAATCATTTACTGCTAAGTGGATACCGAGTAAAGCGTGCGAACCATATCAAGATGAAGAGGGCAGAGTACTTAATAGAGCCTTAGCCGAAAATGTGACTTCACGCATTGCTAATCAGCCCGCAAATGTAACAGCGCTTGAGCAAAAGCAAAAAAAACAAACCGCGCCTCTTCCTTATAACTTATCTGCTTTACAAATAGATGCTGCTAAAGCTTTTGGGATGCCAGCACAAAAAGTACTCGATATTTGCCAAGTTTTATATGAACGTCATAAATTAATTACCTACCCACGCTCAGATAACCGTTACTTACCGAGAGAGCATCACCAAGATGCACCTGCTATTTTAAAAGCGATAGCCGTAAATGGTGGGCAGTCAGTAGAGCTGGTAAATGAGGCAAATGCAAAACAACGAAGTAAATGTTTTAACGATTCAAAAGTGGCCGCTCATCACGCCATAGTACCGACAGCTAAACAGTTAAAAAGTGTGAGTTTAGCCAATGATGAAGCAAAAATTTATCAGTTAATAAGTCGACACTATTTAATTCAGTTTTATCCCGACTACATATATAACGAAAGCAAAGTAGAGGTAACCATAGCCGGTGGTTTATTTAAAGCAAGTGCAAAGCAAGATGTAAGCTTAGGTTTTAAATTGCTCATCGGTAAGTCGGAACTCAAAGAAGAAGCTACATTACCTTATTTAGAAAAAGGCATGGCACTTACTTGTACTAAAGGTGAAGTGGTGCAAAAGCATACATCTCCTCCGGCTCATTTTACCGATGCAACCTTACTTGCTGCTATGACGGGAATTAGCCGTTATGTAAAAGACCTGCAAATCAAAAAAATATTAAAAGAAACAGATGGCCTCGGTACAGAAGCAACGCGTGCAGGCATTATTGAGCTGTTATTTAAACGTCGCTTTTTAAAACGTGAGGGAAAAGCAATTAAAGCAACTGAAACAGGTCTGGCATTAATTAGTGTATTACCAGAGGGATTATCAAGCCCCGACTTAACTGCAAAATGGGAGTCTAGTTTAGGTGATATTGCACAGCAAGCAATGAGTTATCAGCAGTTTATACAACCTTTATTAGCCGATTTAACTAATTTTGTAAGCCAAGCGGCGAACTGCAATAGTCAGGCATTTGCACTGTTACCTAAAACGTCACCTAAAAAGCGCTTTGCCAAACGTACAAAAAAAGCGCCGTATAAAAAGTCGAGTTATAAAAAAGCCCTACGGTAAATTAATCGCAGGGCTTACATATAGCGTTGAAGGTTACTGATTGAATAGTGCCACAGCGGCGTTACTCATAGCCTTTATTCCTGTAGGCAGTGCTACTTTATAATCAGGCGCAAATTTACTTGAATGTAACGAGGGCAGTGTTTCGTTATTTTTTATTGCCTTGGCGTACTGCTGTTGGTTAACGCCACCTAGCCAAAATAAGGTGATAGGAATATTTTCGTCGGTGCGCCCGTATAATCCAAAGTCTTCACCGGCCATTACCGCTTCTGTTTCGAGCACGTTTGCATCACCTATCGCACTTTTTATAGCGTTTCGAACAAGATTAGTTTGTACTGGGTTATTGTAAGTTGATGGAATTGATTCATCTTCATGAACTTTCACTACAGGGTAAAGAGATTCCTCAAGGCCTGCACTTTGTGCTATACCTGCAGTAATACGTTTAATTGCCGCTATTTGTGCGTTACGTATATCTGGATTGTAGCTGCGTAGCGTAAGTTGCAACTTAACTTCATCAGAAATAACATTGTGTTTAGAGCCACCATGAATGGAACCCACCGTTATCACTGAAGGTTCAAGTGGAGAAAGCTCTCGACTAGTAATTGTTTGTAGTGCAAGTATTGTTCGAGCTGCGATGATCACAGGGTCAATAGTTGTATGCGGGTAAGCACCGTGGCCACCTTTTCCTTTTATACTAATATCGACAGAATCAACACTGGCCATGGTGTATTCATTTTTCATTGCCACCTTACCCGCAGCAACATTAGCGCTTACATGCAAAGCAATAATATGATCAGGTTTAGCGTATTTGCTAAATAATCCTTCCTTGAGCATTGCTTTTGCACCACCGCCTACTTCTTCAGCGGGTTGAGCAACCATCATTAAAGTACCTTGCCACTGATTTTTATGCATAATTAATTGCTCTGCAGTGCCAATAAAAGAGCTCATATGAATATCATGACCACAGCCATGCATAACGCCAACTTCACTACCTTGATCATTAATTGTGGTAATAGTTGATGCGTAAGTTTTGCCTGTTTGCTCTGTTATAGGCAGGCCATCAGTATCAGTTCTGATCATGACGGTAGGGCCTTGACCATTTTTGTAAATTCCGACTACACCATAACCACCTACATTATCGGTTACGTCAAACCCTAAT
Source organism: Pseudoalteromonas sp. 2CM28B (assembly GCF_023161935.1). Taxonomy (NCBI): domain Bacteria; kingdom Pseudomonadati; phylum Pseudomonadota; class Gammaproteobacteria; order Alteromonadales; family Pseudoalteromonadaceae; genus Pseudoalteromonas; species Pseudoalteromonas sp. 2CM28B. Next base: position 2,098 of record NZ_JALNTH010000020.1, on the reverse strand, counting down.
TTCTGAAGTCGTTCAGCGATTTTTTTACCTGTTTGCTTTTCCTTATATGACAATTCAGGTGATTGATGTAGGTCTAAGTAAAGTTTTTCTATTGCCGGCATGCTGGTATCAAGATTCAACTTAAGTGCTTGCGCATTCAATAATGGGCTGACTAATAAACACAATGCACTTACATACGCTAATTTCATATTTCCCTCACTACCTTCAATTGTATTTAAATGATTTAAACAGATGACTTGTAATTATTATCTTCATCACCATATAAAAACCTAAATAGATGAACATGGCAATAATTCAATGAGTAATATAGTTAGTCTTAACGCACAAAACCTTCAGCAAGTATTGGGTGAAACATCACAACAAAAGTTAGTACTACTTAACTTTTTTTCTCCACAAAGCCCAGAGTGTATTAGCCAAGCAGCTATCTTAGATAAGTTAGCTGCTGAATACAGCAACTATATAGTAGTCGCAAACTTAGACTGCGATGCAGAGCAGGCACTTGCCTCTCAACTTGCCCAACAAGTTGGATTGCAAACCTTACCTACTTTAGTGTTATTAAAAGACTCAGCTCCAGTTGATGTATTAGCGGGTGCTCAAACAGAAAGCCAAGTTCGTGATGCATTATCTAAACATTTACCTGCGCAACAAGACCTTTTATTAGAGCAAGCCAAGCAAGCACTTATTAATAGTGATTTAAATGCCGCGTTTAATCATGCTAAGCAAGCGTATGAATTAGATAGTCGTAATGCGAGAATTAAATTAGTGCTTGCAGATATATGTATACAGATTCACAAACTAGATGAAGCCGCTGCGTTAATAGAAACAATAGATGTAAAAGAGCAAGATGCATACTTTAATAATATTAAGGCAAAATGTGAGGCCGCATTAGAGGCAACCGATTCACCTGAAATAAAAGCATTGCAAGAAAGAGTAGCCAAGCATCCCAATGAGCTTGAATTACAAATGGAACTTAGTAACCTACTCAATGAAGCAGGAAGGAAAGAAGAAGCATTAGAAGCACTCTTTACTATCCTTAAAAAAGATCTTAACTATGATGAAGCCAAACCAAACTTCTTAGCAATAATCGCCTCTTTACCTGACGGCGATGCATTAGCCGCTAAATATCGCCGCAAGCTCTATAGTATTTTATATTAACGGCTAATTAGAACCTTTATAAAAGCATCTAACTAAAGATGCTTTTTTGTTTTCTACATTTAAAAGAGGATAAATGCAGGGTTATCCACAGGGTTTTGTGGGTAACGTGTGTGTCTAGGTGGGGTATCTTTGGGGTAACAATTAAATGCAAAAAAGCGTTTAAAAACGCTTGCGTTAAAATCGATTCTCCCTATAATGCGACCCCACTGAGACGGGGAACGCCAACGCATAGCGAGGCACGAGCTACTCAGTGAGTCGAGTAAAACTTAGTTTCGAAAACTTTCAAGTTTAACAAAATTAAGTGTTGACAAAAAAATAGGAAAGCGTAATATGCGCAGCCCTAGCGAGGTAAAGTTTAACGCTTTAATCGCAACGTTCTTTAACAATATAAAGCAATCATCTGTGTGGGCACTCGTACAGATTGAGTTCTAACAGCCAAGCTACTTAGGTAGTGAGGCAAACAAATTTAGAGTCTCAATTGAAACTGAGTGACCAACAGCAATAAATTTATTTATTGCAGCACAGTCAATTCAATATCGAAAGATATTAAATAAATTCAGAATTCATTGAGCTGTCGAAAGACATAAAACTTTTTAATTGAAGAGTTTGATCATGGCTCAGATTGAACGCTGGCGGCAGGCCTAACACATGCAAGTCGAGCGGTAACAGAAAGTAGCTTGCTACTTTGCTGACGAGCGGCGGACGGGTGAGTAATGCTTGGGAACATGCCTTGAGGTGGGGGACAACAGTTGGAAACGACTGCTAATACCGCATAATGTCTACGGACCAAAGGGGGCTTCGGCTCTCGCCTTTAGATTGGCCCAAGTGGGATTAGCTAGTTGGTGAGGTAATGGCTCACCAAGGCGACGATCCCTAGCTGGTTTGAGAGGATGATCAGCCACACTGGGACTGAGACACGGCCCAGACTCCTACGGGAGGCAGC
>NZ_JALNTH010000122.1:0-528 GCF_023161935.1 Pseudoalteromonas sp. 2CM28B | reverse complement strand
AGTAATGGGACAAAAAGTTCATCCTACTGGTATTCGCCTAGGTATATCTAAACCTTGGGTTTCTACCTGGTACGCGAATTCAAAAGATTTCTCTGCACAGCTTTTTGGCGATCACAAAGTACGTACATTCCTTACTAAGGAATTAAAAGCGGCTTCTGTGTCTAAAATCGTTATTGAGCGTCCAGCAAAATCTATCCGAGTAACTATTCACACGGCTCGTCCGGGTGTTGTTATCGGTAAAAAAGGCGAAGACGTAGAAAAATTACGTCAAGCGGTAACTAAAATCGCTGGTGTACCTGCTCAGATTAATATTTCTGAAGTACGTAAACCAGAACTAGATGCACAACTAGTAGCAGACGGCATTGCCTCTCAGCTAGAGCGTCGTGTTATGTTCCGCCGCGCTATGAAGCGTTCGGTACAAAATGCAATGCGCATCGGTTCTAAAGGGATTAAAGTTGAAGTTAGCGGTCGTCTTGGCGGCGCAGAAATCGCACGTTCAGAATGGTATCGTGAAGGTCGTGTACCTCT